>JAHYIT010000132.1 GCA_019429205.1 Mariniphaga sp.
ATAGGCTGCATTTAATGAAACGGCGTGTATTTTTATAAAAATTTCGTTTTCTGTTGGCACAGGTTTATCCACATCGCCATACACCAGTTTCTCCGGAGAGCTTTTTTTATCGTAAACAACCGCTTTCATTTTTTTCATTGCTCTTTGTTTTTATTAACGCCTGATAATAACATATATTGGTAACTACAGTTTTCGGAAAAGGATTATTCCGCATAGGTACTGATTGAACCGAACGAATTACAATGTGACAAATATGTACCAACGGAAATGGCAAAAAATCGTGGTAAAATGCGCAAGCAATTTTCCTGCACTTAATCATTGACTTCCCCACATTTTTTCTTTACCTTTAATAGGAAAACCTAAAAACTTGCAGCCATGGAAAAGTATTATTACCTGGTCATCACCCCCGAATCGTTTATTGCATCGCACCTGGCACCCGAAGAATTTGGCCATTACCTTTCGGTGGGCACAAAAAAACGGTTGCGCAGCCAAAACATCTTTTTTGAGCTCGACCCAAAAAAAATGAAGGAAATTCCTGTCGATTACATCAACAAAAAACTGGTTCGTTACCCGGATGGCGAGCCCAAACGTTCGGTGTTTTTCGGTATTTACCGGGTGCTGGAACAAACCCCGCTGGCCGCGCTTAAAAAACTGTACCTGGTTACCGACGACGGCAAGGTGCTGAGCCTGGAGTCATCGAAATTCAAGGAAATTGAATCAGTTGAAGTTCATCTCTACCAGCAGTTTAATCCCATTACCACCCGCGTAGCCAGTAAATTGCTGCCCCACGAGTTTATCCGCTTTTTAACCGACCCCAAAAAACCGGTTTCCACACCAAAAGTCTTTTTTGCCGAACTGCTGCTGAATGAACTGGCTATTGACCCAAACGCTCCGTTGAGCAATTTGCCGTATCCCAATCCCGACCATTTGCGTGAATGCCTGCTCAAACTGCATGAAACAAAGGGAAAACTTACCAAAACCGTTTTGCGGTTTATGCGCGGCGATATTTCCTACCGCACCATCAAAAACGGCTTTTTTATCGGCGAAAAGAAAAACTACCTGTTTTATCCGTTCCCAACGGTGGCAGAAATGGAATCAAAACATTTCAGCTGGTGGAGGTCGGCTTTAACACAGCATTTTTAGAAAAATAGTTATCTTTCCCCTTTTAAAAGGAAATAAAAATGAAACTGTTTTTTATGACCATTGCCGCACTGTTAAGTTTTGTTTCCTGCAACAAAGCACAGGAGCCTGAAAATGTTTTTCCGGAGAATAACCACCTTGTTTACGGCGGCGATTTTTCCATTATGAAAAAGCTGGAAGATTTGGGCGGGGAATACAAACTGAACGGCGAAGCAAAAGAAGGTTTTCAAATTTTTAAGGAGAACGGCTACACCTGGTGCCGGCTGCGCATTTTTCACACGCCCAACATGGAAGGCCCGGTTTGCAACGATTTGGAATATACCATTGCCCTGGCGCAAAAAGCCAGACAATTTGGGTTTAAAATTTTTTTGAATTTTCACTATTCCGACACGTGGGCCGACCCGGGAAAACAATTTGTACCCAAAGCCTGGGAAAATCTGGAATTTACCACACTCACCGACAGCGTTTACCAATATACCAAAAACGTAATGCAAGCTATGAAATCGGCAGATGTTTTACCGGAAATGGTGCAGATTGGCAACGAAATAAACAACGGAATGATTTGGCCGCAAGGCAGATTATGGGTTAACAACAATGCCCGCTGGGACGAGCTGACTGCTTTGCTCAAGGCCGGAATCAGCGGAGTGAAAGAAGTGGAGGGCGGTAATGAAATCCCAATAATGATTCATGCAGCTACCGGTGGAGATTTGGTGGAATCGGATAATTTTTACAAAAACATGTTGCAACGCGGGGTGGATTTCGATGTTATCGGGTTGAGTTACTACCCATGGTGGCACGGCACTTTCGAGGATCTGGAGAAAAACCTGGATTTTCTTTCGAATAAATATACGCAGGAAATTTCGGTGGTGGAAACGGCGTATTATGCCAACAACTGGTATCCCGAGCCGGCAGAATGGGTGCTGGATGTTCAGCCCTATCCGCCATCAGAACAGGGGCAGCATGATTTTCTGGTAGATTTGGCAGAACGGCTGAAAAAGTACCCGAAAGTAACTTCGGTGTATTACTGGAAACCCGACGGGCTGGATATTCCAGGCTCAGGTATCCCATTTCTGGGTCGCAGCCTGTTCGACCGTAACGGTAATGCATTCAAAGGCATTTCGGCCTGGAAAACACAAAATAAATCCGGTTTTTAGCCTAAAAATCTGATTATGATTTTATTTTTGTGTTTTACTTAAACCATCTAATATTTTTACAATGAATTTTATTTCAAGAAGAAACTTTTTGAGAACGGCTTCTGCTGTAACTGCCGGAGCTGCTTTTATCCCACACCTCGTAAGTTGTTCCCCATCGAAAAAACTGAACATTGCCGTAATTGGCGTTGGCGGTCGCGGAAAAGCCAACTGGAGCTCATGCCCCGAAGAAAACATTGTGGCCTTGTGCGACGTGGATGAAAATCGTGCGGCCGAGGGATTCAACACTTTCCCCAATGCCCGGCGGTTTAAAGACTTCCGCAAAATGTTTGACGACATGGCAGGGGAAATCGATGCAGTACTCGTTTCCACACCCGACCATACCCATTTTGCAGCCACCATGGCGGCCATGCAACTGGGCAAACATGTTTATGTGGAGAAACCGCTGGCACACAATGTATGGCAACTGCGTACCCTGAAAAAAGCAGCTCACCATTACAATGTCATCACCCAAATGGGAAACCAGGGCCATGCAACCGACGGAATCCGCCGGGTAAAAGAGTGGGTGGATGCGGGAATTATCGGCGATGTAAAAGAAGTGATTGCCTGGTTTAACGGTCCCGAATTTGGCGAAGACAAATATTTCACCAAACCGGCACACTTTCCGCCGGCTGAAGAACCAATCCCTGCCGGGTTCGACTGGAATTTATGGCTTGGACCTGCTTCTGAACGTCCGTACAATCATGTATATCATCCCAAATCGTGGCGTGGTTTTTACGATTTTGGCAATGCCGAACTGGGCGACTGGGCCTGCCACACGCTTGATGCACCATTCTGGTCGCTGGAACTGGGAATGCCTGTAGCCACCGAAACGCTCTTCAGCTCGGGTGCACCCGAAGGTTTTTTACCCGATCAGTCCATCATTCAGTTTGAATTTCCGGCCAGGGGAAACCGGCCACCTGTAACCCTGAAATGGTACGAAGGCGGCCTGAAACCGGAAAACCGCCCGGAGTGGAAAATGGATGAACTGCCCGGCTCGGGAATGATTATGATGGGCGAAAAACAAAACATTATTACCGGTGGAAGGCCAAACAACGCCCAATTGATGATGTCGAAAGATGAATGGGAAAGCTGGGTGGCCAATGAAATGCCCGAGGCTACCATTCCG
Source organism: Mariniphaga sp. (assembly GCA_019429205.1). GTDB lineage: Bacteria > Bacteroidota > Bacteroidia > Bacteroidales > Prolixibacteraceae > Mariniphaga. The sequence goes on from JAHYIT010000132.1 coordinate 3,460, forward strand.
CGTGTGGAAGGCGGTCCGCAGCAGGAATTTCTGGATGCCGTAAAAGGAAACGGCCCCATGCCGGGATCCAACTTCGATTATGCAACCGAGCTCACCGAAATGTCGCTCATTGGCGTTCTGGCTCAACGTTTTAACACGCGCATTGAGTACGATGCCAAAAACATGCGGGTAACCAATCACGAAGGCATGGAACGCTACATTAAAGAACCGGTGCGCAACGGATGGAGTTACGGGGAAGAAGTCTGGTAAAATTAATTATTTCAGATTCCGGCGTTTTTCGCGGCTGCTCATTTCCAACCCTCTGGTTTCGATGGGGTGAACAACATTGTATTTCTGCGAGGAGAGAATGATACCGGTTTCATTTTCACCAATTACAAACTGCGGAATAATAAACCGCAAATCGGTGGAATTGAGGCTGTGCTGAAAAATCAAAACAATGACTTCGGTGTTACCCGGCGCAACCACTCCCAGTTGTTGTCCGGCAAATATTTTTTCGTTTGCCTTCAGCTTCTTGCCGTTATCCACAACGTTACGGTAACAAATTAGTGTGCCGTCGGGTTGCAAAACGGTAATGGAATTGTTCCAGGTATGATACCAGGTTTGCGGTTCGCCGGTGCGTTGTGCACCGACAATTTCCACAATGATTCCGGTTCGGCTGGCAAATACCGGTTCGCCGGGATTTGCCAGAAAACCTGTGGCATTCCAGGACTCGGGCAAACTGCTTCCCCAAAATCCGGCCAGGTTTTTTACATCGAAGACCGAAACTTCTTTTCCCGGACTGAACGGAATCAGATAGGGAAAATCGAGATCTGCCAGCGCCATCGGGTTAGATTTAAACGTTTTTATCTGGTAATTGAAACGCGGCACATCGGCATCGGGATAGCGTTGCAGCGTAAAAAGTGTATTAAATCCCGGTTCCAGCAATTTAATAAATGGTAGTGGTTCATTAAACGTGGTGTTTTCCAAATCGGCAAAATCCACATTCAGAAAAAGTGGCGCCGGGGTGTTGTTGTATGCCACAAAATCCACATCGCCAACGCCATTGTAGTTGGCTTGCACCTCAACAAGCTGAGCGTGGGAATTGAGAATTAAGAAAAAAAATATAGCTGCAAAAAAATGTTTAGTCATAAATACTTCGTTTGCTGGCGCGGATTTGAAATCCGTGCCAAATTCGCATTAGTTATTCAATAATCAGTTTTAATTGTTTTCCCAAACCGGCCTCAATTATTTTTCGAAAAGTTGACATTTCTACATCCGTTTTATTGTTCTCTATTCGTGATATATAAAATCGGGTTGTTCCACTCCTCATGGCAAGTTGTTCCTGAGTTAAACCAGCTTTTAATCTTGCCGATTTTATCATATTCCCCAACCTGGTTTCGTCGGATTTAATAGGCTCACTTAATTGAAATAAAACATCCGGTCCAATTTCATACGGATGTTTCTCAATCTGATTCTTTTCATTTTGTAATTCAATTTTTATGTTCGGCCATGATAATGTAAAATTTCTCAATTTAACCTTCTTAAATTCCTTTAAATCAAGTAATTTATATTCAATATCTTCCGATGAAACATTCCAAAAATTGAATATCTTTTCAAAATCCAGTAACCTGCTCTCTCCGTTATTGAACATGCACTGCATTTTAAAACCATCAATTTTCTCTAATTTAATAATCCTGGGGATTTTTAGATTCTGTCTCATAATCGCGGATTTTATTGAATCAATAATCTTAATCGTAGGCATAGTTTGTTACCTAATTCGACAACAAAATTAAATAATTAAAACGAATTATACAATTACCTCACCAAGTGCACAATTTCATCCCTCAAATCCGGGTATTCCTTCAGCAATCTGCCATCGGCCAGTTCAAAATCCTCGAAATGAAAGCCGGGAGAAACAGTACATCCGGCCAGTGCAAAACCTTCTGGATTGGCTAATCGCGCGGCAAACCAGGTATTTTTCGGAACAATAACCTGAAAGGTTTCCCCGCGCTCCAGGTCGTTGCCAACCAGGTATTTTTTCAACTTGCCTTTTTCCAGCGAAAGAATTTCAATGGCTGAAGTACCAGTGTAGTAGTGCCAGATTTCGTCGGATTTAATGCGGTGGAAGGCTGAAAAATCAGTGCCTTCGAGCAAATAATAAATGGACGTGGCAAAACTTCGTTCGCCACGAAAGCCGGAAGGAAGACCCGTTTGCGGCACAATATCGTCCGACAAATAAATTTCACGATACCATCCTCCTTCCGGATGTTTTTCCAGTTCCAGTTTTTCAATCCAATACACGGCAGTTTTCATATTTCAAAAGTAAAAATTAATATTGCTTTTTAATCCCGGAAAGTGGGGAAATCTAAAACATGTATTCAAAAGAAGAGGCGAAAAAAATACGGCTGCAATTTTGGGAGCAGTTTGGCAAACGGTGCGAAATTCATCCACTGCTTAGCCAGCGACGGAAAAAATGGATACTGCACCGAACCAAAATTCCCGGTGTGGCGCTACGTTTCGAAGCCGACCGCACTGATGCAAAAGTAATTCTTGAACTGAGCCAGCGGAGCGAAGACAAGCGTTTGAAAGCCTTTGAAATCCTTCAAAACTACAAGGTGATTCTGGAAGATGGGTTTTCCAATGGTTTGATTTGGGAATTTTTCCACGAACGGGAAGACAGCGGTCAGGAAGTTGCACGGATTTACACAATTCTTCCCAATGCAAATCTGTTCCGCCAAAACCAGTGGCCCGACATTTTCAACTTTTTTATTGAAAACATGGCCCGGCTTGAAGAAAATTTTTTGCAAATTCGGGATACATTAAAAGAGGAGTTGGACAAAAATCAACAAAAATGAAAAAACTGAAAATATCGACAGCCCAATTTGAAAACCGCAGTGGCGACAAAGCCTGGAATTTATCGGTTATTGAAAAATTAACAAAAAAAGCTGCCGCCGAAGGTTCCAAAGTAATCGCTTTTCACGAGTGTTCCATTACCGGATACACCTTTGCCCGTAAACTTTCAAAAGAACAGATGCTCGACCTGGCCGAATTTATTCCCGAAGGAGAGAGTATTTCAAAACTGAAAGAAATTGCTCAAAAATACGACATGACCGTGCTGGCCGGACTTTTCGAAAAAGACAGCGAAAACAACCTGTTTAAAGCATATGTGTGTGTTGACAAAACCGGGCTGGTGGCCAAATACCGTAAATTGCACCCGTTTATCAATCCGCACATTCAGCCGGGAAAAGAATACTGCGTGTTCGACCTTCATGGATGGAAATGCGGCATTTTAATCTGCTACGACAATAACGTGGTTGAAAACGTGCGGGCCACCAAACTGCTGGGCGCCGATGTTATTTTTATGCCGCATGTTACTATGTGCACTCCTTCCTCGCGACCAGGAGCAGGATTTGTTGACCCTAAATTGTGGGAAAACCGCGAAAACGACCCCACCTCACTGCGTCTGGAATTTGATGGCTCGAAAGGCCGCCAGTGGCTGATGAAGTGGTTGCCGTCGAGGGCGTATGACAATGCTGTGTATGTGGTGTTTGCCAATCCCATTGGCATGGACGACGACCAATTGAAAAACGGCTGCTCCATGATTATCGACCCGTTTGGCGATGTGGTGGCTGAATGCCGCACGTTGGGCGACGATGTGGTTACATCGGTTCTTATTCCCGAAAAACTGACTTTGGCAGGAGGTTTTCGGTACACGGAAGCGCGCCGGCCCGAATTGTACCGAAACATCATCGGCAAAGAACATAAACCGGAACAAAAAGTAAGTTGGATTTCTTCCTGACACATCTTATGCTTTCGCCCGAAACCTGCCCCAAAAAAATAAAACACTTATTTATCTGTTTCGGAATCTCTAAAATGATTTTTAACGATTAATATTGGTATTTTTTTCTGTTTTGCTCAAAAAAAACTCCATTTCAAAAAAAATTATCTGACTGTTCTACAGACTTTACTCCAAAATTTTCTTACTAAAACCCAAATACATTTTTAAGCAAATTTATTTTTTCATTGCATTTTTTTTGTTCCATTAAAACATTATTAATGAGTAATTTAATCTAATAAATAAAAAATAATCGTAAAAAATTAGTACTATGTATTGCATGGTATTAGTTTTTATTTATATATTTGCATAACAAATAACAGGGCAAAAAATAGTACAAGCCAAAAAAAAGTTCTATAAAAGTGTAACGAAATCAAAATTCAGGCGTCTTAATATTGAATTTGAAAAAACAGAAACAGAAAAAATAAAACAAAAACAGGAGGACCAAGTCATGAAACGAGCCATTTCAAATAATTTTAATTCAAAGGATAATCATTTTCATGGCGAGTTACATCGAATACTTTTAAAAACTAAAAATAATAATGAGATGAAAACAAGAAACAGTAATTTAAAAGAAACAGCAGTAAAATCACTCACCATTTTCGCCAGCGTATTTGTAACCGTTTTAACTCTTTCGGTAAGCACAATGGCAGTCAATACCAATTTGGAAGCAGGGAATCTGGCCAATCTTCTTACCCCAGAAAAAGATGCCGAAATCAACGTTGAAGAATGGATGCTCAACACCAACAACTTTTATTTCGACTTAACTTTGGAAGAAGCCACTGAAACAGCGATTGAACTGGAAAGCTGGATGCTGAATGAAAGTACGTTTGAGTCTCTTTTCAATCTGGAAACGGCAACTGAGGAGACACTGGAGTTGGAAAGCTGGATGACCAATGCAGGCTATTTCGGAATGGTGAACTATTTAGAAACTGAAACGGAGAAAGCTTTGGAACTGGAAAACTGGATGCTGGAAGACAGCCTTTTCAGCAAAAAATCAAAAGAAAAAGCTGAAGTGAAAGCCGAAAACACCAAAGAAAACCAAACGTTGGCCGAAGTAAAAACAGACACCAAAAGAAAAGCAGTTGGAACAACCACTCAGGGAGCTCAATTTGGCAGAAGGGCATTTATTTTGGTTGAAGTGGAAGACCCAAAACTGAAAATGGAACAGTGGATGTTGGATTACCGTCACTGGAACGTAAAATAAAAGCCGTGTAAACTGAAACAGAAAACAGTAACAAAAGAGCCGGTTCGCAGCCGGCTTTTTTTATGTTATGGGGTATTCGTTGTGAATGTCGGTTAAAACTTCGAAACCGGTTGGCGTAACCAAAACAGTATGTTCAAACTGTGCCGACAATTTGTTATCTACAGTTCGCGCAGTCCAGCCGTCCGATTTATCGATGGATGTGGAGGCCCGTCCCTGGTTAATCATGGGTTCGATGGTAAAAATCATGCCCGGTTTCATTTTCGGCCCTTTGTTGCGGCGCGAAGTGTGGTCAACCTGCGGTTCCTCGTGAAACTCCAGCCCTACCCCATGCCCGCAAAACTCATAAACCACACTGTAACCTTTGGCTTTGGCATAACGACTGATTACAAAACCAATATTTCCAAAATAGTTGCCCGGTTTTACCTGCTGAATGCCCAAATCGAGACAATGGCGGGTCACATCAATGAGATTTTTTGCGCCGGTTGTAATTTCGCCAACGATAAACATGCGCGAGGTGTCGCCGTAATAGCCGTCGAGAATGGTGGTGATGTCGATGTTAAGGATGTCGCTCTCTTTTAATACAGTTTTGGTGGAAGGAATGCCGTGGCAAACCACTTCGTTGAGCGAAATGCAGCTCGATTTCGGATAGCCGTTATAACCCTTGGTGGCAGGAATTGCGTTATGCTCACGAACGAACTCCTCAATTTTATCATCGATAAATTCCGTAGTTACGCCCGCTTTCACAAACTGTGCAGCGTAGTCGAGTGTTTCGGCTGCCAGCCGGCTACTTTTTCTGATTCCTTCAATTTGTTCCGGGGTTTTAATAATGATGCCACCCATATTTCCTGATTAAATTTCGTGCAAAATTGGTCAAAATCACTGGTTTTTCAAAACCGAACAACGAACCTAAATTAAAGTTTATCAACAAAAAAAGAAACTCTCAAATAAAAAATTGTAATTTTAAAATCAAATTAAACCAAAAAATTAATTGACGATGAAAAAATTAATCCTACTTAGCCTATTTGTAACTTTCTTTTGTTTTGTAAATGCTCAATCTAATATTAAAACTGGAATATATTTCATTGAAAAATTATCAGAAGAAATGAGTTTAATAAGACTAAATGAAATAGATGGCAATAAAATACATGTTATTTTAACACAAGCTCCATCTTATTATGATATTGAACTTTCTATGATTAAAATTAAAAAGCATGTTGATAGTTATTCGGATGTTAAGTTCATAAAACATTGGAAAAAGGAAAATGCAAATGAATATGAATGTATTTTGCAAATCATAGACCAATTAATGTTTATAACATTTAATTCAAATAACAATACAATAACATTTGGATTGGAAAAGAAATAACAACAGTCAAACAACGAGGACGATCATTATACTGCTGAAATCATTGATTTGAATAGAATAAAACAAAACCTAAAAATGAAAAAAGTTCAGATATATTCATCGCAGTTGACTTCGACTCAAAAAGAGAACTTGTCAAATGTTTTTCCATCCATTTTCGGTGAGAGTAGTGGCATTGATAACAATTTTAAACTGACTATTGAGAAAAATAAACTCCCCAATATCTTATATCATTATACATCAATGAATACGCTTCAATCAATTTTAGAGCTTATTCATAATGACGAAAAAAGTAGAAGTGATAATATCTGTTTTGTTTTACGGGGGACACATATTGAATTTTTAAACGATGTTAAAGAGTTTAAACTTACAATTGAATTATTAGCAGAAGCATTACAAAAACATGAGAATTCCCTTCCAAAGTCAAAGAATAAAAATATTGCCAAAAAGTTAAATCCAGATTATTGGAGAAACTTTACTACACTTTCAGGAAATTCAACTCCTCCCTTTATAACTTCATTTTCTGAAAATCCGGATAGCCTTCCAATGTGGAACATGTATGGACATGGTTGTAAAGGAGTGGCTATTGGTATAGAAAGAATTAATTTTACTGACTCAGCCTATGCATCAAAATTTGAAAATCTTACATGGGTAAAATGCGCATACAATTTAAAACTCGTAAAGGATATATTAAATAAATCGGCAAAAGATATTTATGAAATGTTTGGCTTTAACGGCTCTCGTTTAGCATTTAAAGGATTTCCTAATACAACAATACTTTCAATATGGTTCAGTTTACTAAAAAATTCCGCTTTTGAATATGAGCAAGAATGGCGATTAGTAAAGAAATATTCCAAAAATGAAATTGAGAAAAAAATTAAATTTCAGAAAAAAGAAGGATTATTAAAACCATTCGTAGAACATTTTCTACCTAAAACAATATTAAAAGAAGTAATTTTAGGTCCATGCGCTGAAAGGGAAATATCAAAAAAATCTTTGGAATTGAGTTTAGAAAGAGCTGGATATTCAATAAACCCAAATGAAAGTAGAAATAAAAACTTTGTTAAAATTGATTTTTCAAAAATACCTTTTCGTCGAATTTAACATCAGTACTATGTATGAAGAAGAATTAAAATACTCGAAAGAAGAACAGCAAATTCAGCTTTTAACAAAGAAAATAAAGGATTATCAATCAATACTTGACAAAACTGCTCAGCAGTTTCGAACAAAAAAAATTTTGAATGATTTTGACAAATGGAATCATGAATCCTGGTGTTTTTCGATCATTGGCGATGCTCTGGTTCGATTGCGCCTGTTTACAGAACAAAATTTCCTTTTTATTGAAACGATGAGTATCATAGCAGTTACCCGTTACATATTCGAGTTAAGTGTCTGGCTACATTTATTCAAATTAGACAAACAATATGGATTAGTTTACTATTCACAGCTGCTTGACACTCAGCGAAGATACTGGAAGGATGAGCTTGAGCAAATTAAACGTGAAATAACCTTACTTGAGGATTTTGAGAGACATGAAGAGGATTCCCTCAATGATTTATTTAATCAATTCAAAGTTATTAATGATCCAGAAAAGTTAAACCAAATGCAGAAGTCAATTTATGAAGATATTGATAAAAAAGCCAGCCGTCACTTTTCTATTTACATTGAAAAAGCCAAAACAAATGGTTATGGATTTCAAGCTCATATTTTAAGGAAAAAACTTATTCCCAAAATTGAATTATCAATTTCGCAGGTCAATTCTGAGATTGCTGCTTTTGATGTAAAAATATCACATGACGTCAAAAATCTAAATAAAGGGAAATGGCAATGGAAGCAAATGGCACAAAAAGTTGGATTGTTAGATGAATATGAATACATTTACACCTTTAGCAGCAAACTGTTGCATGCTACTCCTGCCAGCATTACAACCGACCAGAAAAATCTTGAACCGAGCGAAATCGTGGTGTTCCTAAAATATATTGACGTCAAAATTGAGGATATTCTCGAAATTGCAAATGAATTTTATGAGAAATTATAAATTTTTAGCCATGAAAAACATTATTAACAAATCATTTTTATTTACTGCTTTATTAAACATTTTTATATGTAGTTGTAGCACTCAGAATAATTTAGATTTAAACTTAACTGATATTTCATTTTATAAATTATCTTTAAATGAATTAACTCTCAACGAAGTAACTGATATTTTCGGTCCACCTACAGCAACCAACAACAATCCATTGGCACCTGATTTAATAAACATTATAGGCGTGCAGGTTTATTATCACAATATTGGATTAATGTTCTGGTTTAATCCAAAAAATTCAAATTCAGAACAAACATTAAGGTTATTGAAAATTCATCTTGTCAAGAAATGGGATCAAGATTACAACGAATTCTTTTT
>JAHYIT010000300.1 GCA_019429205.1 Mariniphaga sp.
GGCTGGAACTGATTCCCGGGTTAAACACCGGCGGCTTTTTCGATGCCGGAGATTTTGATATAGAAACCGGCTCGAACATTGGCGTGGTGCAAAACTTTGTGCAGACCTGGGAGTATTTCAAACCCCAACGCGACCAGACGTTTGTCAGTCAGGAGCAGCGTTATGTGGATTTACACCGTCCGGACGGAACGCCGGATATTTTGCAGTTTATCGAGCACGGAGCCATGAACCTGGTTGCTCAGGCAGAGATTATCGGCCACATGGCGCAAACGCTTTCCAACTCGGTGTTGTACAATTACCATCACCTGGGCGATGCCGCCTCCATCACCGACGGGCTTCCGTACAATTCCGACCTCGGCCCGTACGAAATTGCCCCCGACGGCCTTTCCAGCGGGGTAAAGGATGACATGTGGGCTTTTACAAGCCGCAATCCCGGCCTCGACCTCAGGGCGGCCACCATGTTTGCCGCTGTCAGCCGCGCGTTGAAAGGATACAACGACGATCTTTCGGAACGTGCGTTAAACCAGTCGAAACGATTGCTGAAAGAGGCCACGGAACTGCTGGCCGGCCAGCTGCAGGACAATCGGAGCAGGCGCTTCGGAGCAGCAGATGTGGGCACCAACCTTCAACTCTACATCTCCACCGGGGAGCAACAGTATGCCGATAAATTTCAGGAACTTTTATGGCCCGAACTCGGCCGGAACCTCAGTTACGTTATTCTGACGGCCCTCCACGGCATTCCGCACTTGGACGCCTCCTACAAAGAAAAGCTCCGGCCATATGTTGAACAGTACAAAGAATACATCGAAGGGCTTGAAAAGGATAATCCGTACGGAGTGCCCATCGGTTTGGGCAACTGGGCAGGAAGCGGAGCCATCGTTAATTTTGGCACCACCATATGTTTTGCCCATAAACATTTCCCCGACATCATCGACGCCAGCCATGCGTTCAAAACCACCAACTGGCTGTATGGCTGCCATCCGTATCACAACTATTCGCTGGTGGCAACGGTGGGCGCTGCCCGTCCCAAAGAAGTTTTTTACGGGAATAACAGGGCCGATTTTTCCTTTATCCCGGGTAATGTGGCGCCGGGCATACTGTTCCGGCAACCCGACCATTTTGAAAACTACGACGACTGGCCGTTTTTATGGGGCCAAAACGAAGGCACCATTGGCGGAAATACCAGTTATCTGATTTTTGGCTCAGCGTTTAAAAATTTGATAAAATGAACCGTCGTATTTAAACTTTAATCTACTTTGACAAATTTGAAAATAGATAATCAGCACCGTCCTTTACAGGCTGTGTGAAATGTAAAAAATAGAGAAATCCTTTGCACCGGGCTTAAGCCACGCTGTAAAATTTCAATTTTATACAACCTGTTTAGGGCAGTGTTGAAATTCATAATACGCAACGTTTTTTAATGTTTCCTTTAGTGAAACTTATTTCATATATTTGCGGATAAGTAAATGAAAATACATTTAATTAAAAAAAAGTCGATTGAGGATTATGTCCTAAAAAATGCCAGAAGCAGGGCATCTTTTTCGATAAAAAATGGAAACATTAAAATATACAGTAATTAAAGATGCAGAACAATACAAAAAATACTGCGACTTCCTGGAAGAATTGATTCTTAATGCAAACAAAGCAACTGATGATGAGATTGAATTGCTTACACTTTTGATTGAGAAATGGGACAATGAACACAGTACATTCAATGATTCTGACCCGATTGTTATACT
>JAHYIT010000133.1 GCA_019429205.1 Mariniphaga sp.
AAAAACAACAAAATGGGGCGCAACGATAGATAATATTACAACTGATTATGGACAAATATACACCGAAAAACAATCAAAGGAAAAACAAACGGAAAAACTGCCGACTTTATAGACAGACTCTATTTAGTACTACAAGCGGTTCAGGTTCAACTGCAAATATTACTGCTCAATCAGGAGCCAGTGGTTCGGGTACAATTACATTTTCTTTTGAAATGCCAGGTGGAGAAAGCTTTACAGCTAAAAAAACATTTTGGGTAGGCGAACCCGACCCCGCTGATTTTTATATAACGGCTGTTGATAATTACGGTTCCCCTATTGGCCCGTCAAACGGCCCGTTCCAGGTGTGTCCCAACAATTATTACACGTTTTATTTTTATCCAAACTATAATCTTCCTGAGAGCCATCACAGGTATGGGATTGATGACATAGATTTTTACTTTGATTTTGATTATGATATTGTAACCGGAGGTTATGGGTGGGCCTATATCGTTGTAAACAACATTGACGGAAATTCTTATGGTTTAGTAGATATAGATGCTGAATGCGGTTTTATAAGTGAATTTAAGGTAGTAAACGTAAACGAAGGTTATTGCGGTTATTTACTCTCTTTTACGCCTAATCCCACTACTAACGAAACCATGCTTGCCATCGAATCTGTCTCCAAAGAAAAAGCTTTTGATGAAACGGTTGACTGGGAGCTGGAAATTTACTCCGAAACACAGATTCTGAAAACCAAGAAAACCAACCTGCGCGGGCAAAGCGCCAAAATACAAACCGCCGGCTGGAAAGAAGGGGTTTATCTGGTGCGGGTAAACTACAAAGATGAAGTTTTAACCGGAAAACTGGTGGTGAAAAGATAACTGTTTATGTTTGGCTAAACCTTCAAGGTTTTTAAAAACCTTGAAGGTTTAATTCGGTTTACATCAAACCACTCCCAAATGCAGCAGCGCATCACCTTTATAAACCACCGGTGCGTGGTTCAGCCCGATGATGTAACCTGAATATGGAATTTTCACATTAAACTCATGTTTCCCGTACGGATCGGAAATGGTGCCAATTACCTGTCCTTTTTCCACGTGGGAGCCGTCTTTTATAAAAAACCGGAACAGGCCGCCCTGCCGCGCCCGCAGCCAGGTTGATTCTTTGATTATAACCGGTGGTTGAACTTCGTTGGCCTGAATTTCTGCCGAAAAATCGCGCATACCCAGATGATGCATTAGCCGCATTGTTCCGAAAACGCCGCGGTTGGTAACCCGGTGGTTGAAATCGTGCGATTTGCCCCCCTCAAAAAGCAAAACTTTTTTGCCGGCTTTGGTTGCTGCCTCGCGGAATGATTTGTCGCGCTGCGTGGCATACACAATGTACCTCGGATTAAACACTTTGGCCAGTTGCAGCAACTCTTCGTTATCTTTTGAAACTCGGATTTGCGACGAGTTAAACCTGCGTGCCCCGCCGGTATGAAAGTCGATGCAATAATCCACATGCGGCAGAATTTCGTTCATCAGGTGGTGTGCAAAAATACCGGCCAGCGAACCTTTCCGGGAGCCGGGAAAAGCCCGGTTCAGATCTTTGCCGTCGGGGAATTCACGGGTTTGGTTAATGAACCCGAAAATATTCACCGTGGGAATTGAAATCACAATTCCGGTATCGGGGCGGGTATATTTTTTGGCAAGCAGTTCCCGCACGATTTCCACGCCGTTCAGTTCATCGCCGTGAATTCCGGCGGTGAGCAGCAAAACAGGCCCGTTGGTTTTTGCCCGCTCCACCACAACCGGTACTTCAAGTTTGGTGCAGGTATGCAGACGGGCAATATCGAGGCTCAGGTATTTTTTCTTTCCGGAAAGGATTTCTTCCCCCAGAATGGTAATCGTTTTATGGGTTTTCTTTCTCATAGGTTAAACATGGCGTTCAACGTAACGGATGATTGTTTTGGCTATATTTTTTCCTGTGGCCTTTTCGATTCCTTCGAGGCCCGGTGATGAATTAACTTCGAGAATAAGAGGCCCGTTTTTCGATTGCAGCATATCCACCCCGCAAATGCCAAGTCCCATAATGCGGGCAGCTTTAAGTGCAGCATTTTCTTCTTCTTCGGTGAGTTCAATCACTTCGGCTGTTCCGCCCCGGTGCAGGTTCGAACGGAATTCACCTTTTTTAGCCTGCCTTTTCATGGCGCCCACCACTACACCGTCAACCACAAAAGCACGAATATCAGCGCCTTTGGCTTCAGCAATAAATTCCTGTACAATTACTCGTACTTTCAACCCGTTAAAGGCGTCAATTACCGATTCGGCTGCATTATCAGTTTCGGCCAAAACCACCCCCAATCCCTGGGTTCCTTCCAGCAGTTTTACCACCACCGGCGCACCGCCTGCTGCCTGAACTATTTCCTTCACGTTTCGGGAATAATTGGTAAAAACGGTTTTGGGAAGTCCAAGGCCGGCACGGGAAAGAATTTGCAGGCTCCTTAGTTTATCGCGTGACCGCAAAAGTGCCTGCGACTCGATAGCTGTAAATATCTTCATCATTTCAAATTGCCGAACAACAGCGGTTCCGTAAAAAGTAACCGAAGCACCGATTCGCGGAATAACCGCATCTACATTGTCGAGTTTTTTGCCTCTGTGAATAATAACCGGTTTTCGTTTTTCTATTATCAGGTCGCATTTGGTGTGGTCAACCACCAGTATTTCGTGTTTGCGCTGAACGCCAGCTTCCACAAGCCTCCGGGTTGAATATAAATTTGGGTTTCGGGAAAGAATTACAATCTTCATTTTAAATTCGATTCTTGATTTATTTTCGCTTTTAAAAAATGGCCCGCAAAGGAAAGATTTTTTCGCGAAGTGTCAATAAAAAAATTTTTTGAAATAAATTTTCTTCCAAGAAGTACCGGATGTCTCATGTCGGTTCGCTCTGTTAATGTCAGTTCTATGGGAAATTTCTTTTCAAACAAAGTTATTTCGGTTTTGATGGAAATGCGCTCTTCCACCTGTCCGTTGGAGCTTTTAACCCTGCGAATTTTAAATACATCAAAAATAAATTCTTTTTCGTGATACATAGGATGATCCGGATCGAGAAAGGAGCATCTTACTTTTTCTTTTCCGTTTTGTGAGAAATATTCAATTTGGTGGCAGTGAAAACTTGAAGTATAGGCGCCTGAATCGATTTTCACTTCAATATCCTCCAATTCGAGTTGGGGAAAATCTGCTTTGTCTTTTCGACCTATTATAATTCGTTCCATTTTCAAAACTAAATTATTTACAAAAATTCGAAAAACATTTTCCCCACTGCAAAATAAATAAACAACCCGAGAATGTCGTTCATGGTTGTAATAAACGGACCGGTTGCAAGCGCCGGATCAATCTTAAACTTGTTAAGTAACAATGGAATAAGTGTTCCGAAAAATGAAGCATAAAGCATAACTATAAAAAGAGAAATGGAAACAGAAAGGGTAAGATTGATGTTTCCTGCCACAAAATAGTTATACAGAAAAATCAGTATTGCAAAAATGGAAGCTGTGGCAAATGCAACCAGCAACTCCTTGAGTAGCCGTTTACCGGTTGTGCTTACATCTTTTACCCCGCTGGCAATGCTTTGTACAACTATTGATGATGACTGTACCCCAACATTACCGGCCATTGCCGCAATAAGCGGGATAAAAAAGGCCAGTTCGGTAACATGATTTATTTCGGCTTCGTAATTGCCAAGGACCAGCGCGCCCATAATTCCACCAATCAGGCCAATTAATAACCACGGAAATCGCGCACGAATTAATTCCCAGGGTTTATCATCAGGTTCCACATCGCCGGTAATACCCGAAATCATCTGGTAGTCGCGTTCGGCTTCTTCGCGTACAAAATCAATCACGTCGTCGAAGGTGATTCGGCCTTTCAGCCTGCCAATATCATCAACCACAGGAATGGCCACCAGGTCGTATTTGTCCATGATTTCGGCCACCTCTTCCTGCCGGGTATTTGTTCTGACACTTTTTACGTCTGGCTCGTACAAATTGGAAATTTTAGTGTTGGTGGAATTCAGAATCAGCTTTTTGAGAGAAAGTACACCTTTAAGTCGCTGCTGGTCGTCGGTTACATAAATGTAGTAGATTTCATCTACTTCTTCGGCCTGTTTACTGATTTCCTTCAGACAGGTAGCTACAGTCCAGTTTTCGTTAACCGACACGAGTTCTTTGGCCATAATCCCGCCGGCAGAATCTTCTTCGTATTCCAGCAAATCCACAATATCGCCGGCCTGTTCGGTATCTTCAATTTCTTTCAGTACCTCCTGCTTTTGTTCTTCATCGAGATCAGCCATCACATCGGCGGCGTCATCAGAGTCCATGTATTCGATAAACTTACTGGCAATCAGCTCCGATGGCAGTACTCTCAAAAAACGCTTCCGATCTTGTTCCGGAATTTCAATAAGTACATCGGAGGCTTTTTCGCCATCCAGCAGCAGGTAGAGGTATTTGGCTTCGTCGATGTTCAGGTCGTCCATCACCTCGGCAATATCGGCCGGGTGAAGCGGTTCCATGGTGGCTTTCAGTTCTTCTGCATTTTTTTCTTCAATCAGATTCTTAAGCCTGTCAATATATTCCCGGGTAATTTCAAATTCCATATTCTGATTTTTTATCAGGTTTCAACCATTTTTGTCAGCCGGATAAAATCGGCAACAGAAAGTTGCTCGGGCCGTTTGTCGGCAAATTGCTCCGGGATTTCCAGTTCCAACTCCCTCAGGGAATTCCGGAGCATTTTTCGTCGTTTGTTGAAGGCAGCCTTTACTATCCGAAAAAACAATTCCTCGTTGCAGGGCAGCTTTTCAACCGCGTTCCGACGCAGCCTGATTACGGCCGATTTCACTTTCGGGGGAGGGACAAAAACCTGTTCAGAAACGGTAAATAAATACTCAATATCGTAAAAAGCGCCAAGTAAAACGCTTAATATTCCATAGGTTTTGCTTCCGTGTGGCGCGCTTAGCCGCTCAGCCACTTCTTTTTGCACCATACAAACAACTTCGGGCACGCGATTGCGCCATGCCAAAATCCGGAAAAAAATCTGGGAAGAAATGTTGTAGGGAAAATTTCCGATGATATTGAATAGCTCCGGCAATTCGGCAGCATCCCATTTTAAAAAGTCGCGGGAATAAATTCTGTTATTCAGTTCAGGGAAATGATTTTGGAGATATTCCACCGATTCGGTATCGATTTCAACTGCATGGAGATTCAAATCGGGCCGTTGCAATAATAAAGCAGTCAAAACACCCATTCCCGGCCCCACTTCCAACACATTGGGAACGATGGCACCCAGGCTTTCAACAATTTTCCGTGCAATATTTTGGTCCTTCAGAAAATGCTGACCTAACTTTTTTTTGGGCCTGATCATATTCATTACTCTCCGATTCGCTCATTTCCGGGTTTCCTTCTAAAAACTGCTTTTTACGTAAAAAACCAAACAAATTTATATTTTTGTCAGCTACAAAACAGCCGAAACTGTCTCTAATTTTTCGCCACCCGAAATTAGTAAAATTCAGGAAATATAAAATTGGATGAACAACATGGCGCAAACGATTAATTTTGAAAAAGATAGCTTTAAAAATCGTAAAATTCCTGGCATTTTTTGCCATCGGCGCATTTATATTCTGGTTAATTTACAAAGATCAGGACATTGAACACATTAAATTGGTTTTAAAAAATGATGTGAATTACTTCTGGATTTTTATTTCGCTTTTCATTGGACTGCTTAGCCATTTTAGCAGAACTGTCCGCTGGGGATTAATGATTGAACCCATCAGCCACAAACCACGATTTATTAATACTTTTCTGGCCGTTATGGTGGGTTACCTTATGAACATGGTTTTTCCGCGAATGGGAGAACTTTCACGTTGCGGAGTTTTGTCGCGTTACGAAAAGGTTTCGTTTACCAAACTGCTGGGGACAGTGGTTGCCGAACGTGCTGTCGATATGGTTTCACTGCTCGTTTTGCTGGTGATTGTCATTTTTTCCCAGTTCGGTCACATGTTGCGCTTTTTGGGCGAAAATCCGGAAATTGAAACAAAACTCCTGGCCCTGGTTAAATCGCCCATATTAATTGTTGGTCTGGCCTCCTTGTTCATTCTGGTCTATATTTCCAGAAAAACACTTCAACATTCACTTTTCTACAAAAAGGTTTTTACCATTATAATGAATCTGAAAGAGGGCTTTATTTCCATCAGGTCTGTAAATAAAAAAGGATGGTTCATTTTCCATTCGGTAGCCATTTGGTTGTTGTACTACCTGATGCTATATTCGGTGTTTTTTGCCTTTGGTTTTACCAGCCATTTGGGACCAATTGCCGGATTAACCACATTTGTTTTTGCCAGTTTCGGTATGGTGGCCCCGGTACAGGGAGGAATTGGCGCCTGGCATTTTATGGCCATAGAAGCACTGGCACTTTACGGTATTGCCAAATCAAACGGGGTAATTTTTGCCTTTGTAGCTCATGGCAGCATGACCGGTATGATTATCGTAATCGGGATAATTTCGGTGCTTGTTTTACCGTTTATTAACCGAAGAAAACTGGTGTCGCCAAAACCGGTGACTGCAGAAGAAATAAATTAACAGGGTTATTTTCCTGAATATGAATACAGAACTTTTCATTTCGCGCAGGTTATTCTTCGATAAAAGCAATAAAAAGTTTTTGTCGCAGAAAATAATCCGTATTGCCCTGGTGGGGATTGCACTCGGGCTTGCCGTTATGATTATTTCTGTTGCCGTGGTTACCGGTTTTAAAAATGAAATCCGTAACAAAGTTATCGGTTTCGGATCGCATATTCAGGTGGTGAATTTCGACTCGAACAATTCATTTGAAACCAGGCCAATTTCCAAAAAACAACCTTTCCTGGATGAACTGAAAACCCTTAACGGAGTAAACAAGGTTCAGGTTTTTGCCACAAAGCCCGGCATGATTAAAACCGACGAATACATTCAGGGAATTGTTCTCAAGGGAGTTGATTCGGGTTACGACTGGAGCTTTTTCAGCAATAATCTGATAGAAGGAAACCTTCCCGGAATTAACGATTCAGTGAGATCCGATGAAATTCTGATTTCTGACCAGGTTTCAAAACTGCTCGAGGTTTCAGTTGGCGACCGCGTTGTGCTTTATTTTATAAACGAAGATGAAAGCAACCCACGCATGTTGCAACTTACCATTTGCGGTTTTTACAACACCGGCATGGAAGAATTTGACAATTTGTTTGTGCTGGGCGATTTGCAACAGGTGCAACGACTGAACAACTGGAATACCGACCAGATTAGCGGGTTTGAAGTGGTAATTTCAGACTTTTTTCGAATTGATGAAATTGAGCAGAATGTTCGAAATACGGTGCTCGATTACAGCATTGAAAACGATGCCATTTTGCGAACTACCAATATCACCCGCGAATATCCGCAAATTTTCGACTGGCTTTCCATTCTCGACATGAACGTGTGGATTATCTTATTTCTGATGGCGGTGGTTGCAGGTTTTAATATGATTTCAGGTTTACTGGTGCTCATTCTGGAACGCAGCAAAATGATTGGGGTTTTAAAAGCCCTCGGCAGCCCCAACTGGAGCATTCGCAAGGTTTTCCTTTACCTCTCGGTATTTCTTACTTCGCGGGGAATGATTTGGGGAAATGCCATTGGAATTGGATTTATTGTGGTGCAGAACTATTTTGAAGTACTAAAACTTAATCCAACCACTTATTATGTAGATGTGGTTCCGGTTAATTTTTCGCTGATCTATATCGTTCTGCTCAACATTGGAACCATTGTTGCCACAACGCTTATGCTGGTTATACCCAGTTACCTGGTAAGCAAAATTTCACCCGAAAAAACCATCCGGTTCGATTAATTCTTGAAAAATTTTTATGCCCATTACAAAAAAAGACATAAAAAAAGCACTGGCCGGAAACTTACGCGGAATACTATCGCACCAAAAAATGATGCCGCCCAACCGCAGGCTCAGGGCTGCCCGCAGCGACCAAAAACGACTGAAGCCCAGCAGTGTGCTGCTTTTACTCTTTATTGAAAAAGATGAATTGTTTGTTTGCCTGATTAAACGTCCTGCTACCATGAAACATCACGCAGGCCAGGTGGCACTTCCCGGCGGAAGAATTGATTCCGGTGAAACTCCGCTTGAAACTGCCTTGCGCGAAACCTGGGAGGAAATTGGAATAAGTCATGAGAAAATTGAAATACTGGGCTCACTTTCAGAGTTATTTGTAGATGTAAGCGGTTTTCTGATTCACCCGTTTGTGGGCTGGCTGGCCGAAAAACCCATTTTTAAAACCAATCCGGCTGAAGTGGAAAAAACGCTTCTTTTTCCACTGTTTAAATTCCGGGAAAAACTGGACGAAACCGAGCTGGAAACTGTTTCCGGCAGGCTGAAAGTTCCCTGTTTTTTTTTCGAAGGAGAAATTATCTGGGGCGCCACGGCGATGATTCTGGCAGAGTTTTACGATGCGGTGGAAGATGGTATTATTCCGGAATAAGATTCCGGTAATGCTCGTAATTGCCAGTTACCCGGTAAACGAAATTATAGGCTTCTTCTCCGCGCGCGTAGCCCCATTTTACAACCGGGTCTTTAAAATAGGTTTCCGATGATTTGTTTCTAAGATAATAATCCACACTATTTTCCCAAACCTGGCTGTTTTTGCCATGTTTGCGGGCCAGCCGCTGCGCATCTTTAACGTGGCCTAACCCGATATTATAAGACGCCAGAACAAATTTTATCCGTTCCGACGAATCGGGAATTGCCGTTAACAACTGTTCATCCAGCCAGTTCAGCAGTAAAATACCGCCTTCAATATTTTGTCGCGGGTCTAAAATACTATCCACACCCAGAGATTCAGCAGTGGCCGGCATGAGTTGCATCAGACCGTAAGCACCGGCCCACGATTCTGCTTCGGGGTCAAAACGCGATTCGTGATACATAACAGATGAAATAAGCCGCCAGTCCCAGCCATATTTTGCGGCCAGGTCTTTTACAAGGGGATCGTATTCAGAAATTTTTCCACCCGAAATGCTGTGGAAGCCACTGTTGTATCGTGCTGCTGTTCGTGGACTTTCAAAATACTGGTGGTAAATCTGCCTGTATTTACCGGTTTTTTTAAATTGAACAATCCAGCGGTCGAGGTATTCTTTCCAATTGTGAGCACCTTTTGGCACTGCCCAGGCAATATTCTGCGGAAAACTTATTTTCAGCGAAACGTCGAGGTTTGGGTAATACGATTGATTGAGCAATGCCACATTTTCGTCGCAAACGGTATAGTTAATTTCACCACGCGCAACCATAGCCACCAACTGCTCCACCCCGTTCACTGAATCTTCCACAATTTCAATGGGATGACCAATTTCTTCCGACAGATGAACCAACCTTCTGTAATAAGTTGTATTCTGTTGAACGTGAATTTTTTTTCCGGCCAGTTCGAGTGTAGTATTCAGGTAAAGTGAATCAGGTGTTTGATTTGAGGTTTTTCGCTGAACGACAACCTGGCGTGTTTGTTTCAGGGGTTTGGTAAAAGTAAGCTCCTCCCTGCGAGCCCTTGTAACAGTAAGGTTTTTTGCCACCAGGTCGAAACGCCCGGATTGAAGTCCCTGGAATGTTTCAGCCATGTTGTTGCTTACCGTAATTTCGGGTTTCACCACCAAATCTTCACACAATGCGAGTACGAGTTCGTATTGATATCCCATTGGTTTTCCGCGATATACAAAATAATTGGTGGAATTATAATCGATTACAACTTTTAAAATGCCGGTTTCCTGAATTCGCAGAAGAACAGACAATTCCTCTTTTTCTTTTTCCTTGTGCGATTTACTTTTTTCACCTCTACATGAAAATAAAAAAACAACAAGAACAGAAAGAAAAACAATTTTAACAAAAAGATTATATTTTCCCTGATAACTCATCAATCGTAAAATGCCCATGCAACTCCCATCCTGAATGTCATGCGGTTCATTGGGTAGCCCGGAGTTGTAAAGTACTCTTTATTCATAAATTCGGTACTAACATTCATCATTTTAAAAAATAACCTGGTTCGTTTTAAACGCAGGTTCGCGTAGGCATCAATATAAGGAAAATCGCCCAGCTTTGTTTCGTTTTGCAAATAAAACATTCCGGTAGACGGATGATAGGCATCGGCATAATAGGCCGTGTTATACCGAACGTCGAATCCAATCTGAGTAAAAAGAACTTTGGAAATGACAAACTTAAAATAAGTTGATACAAATCCTGAAAAATCGGGAAGATGCAGTATATCTTCATTGGATGGTTTTTGCCAGAGCAATCTTGTTCTGAAATGCAGATTTCTAAAATTAAAATCTTTATCGGCATAGGCAGATAAAACCAGCAATTGCCCGCCAAATTGCGACGGAATACCTTCGGTGTTATTATAAATAAAGTTATTTATAAGGGCATAATTGGCACTTAGGTTCAGTTTTCTTTGGGGAATTTCCAGTGTTCCGTTAACCGTCATGCGTTGTTCCATTTTCAGATCTTCGTTCCACCTAATTCGGTTTGAGTAAAATTCTTCCTGAAAATAATTGGGCATCAGGTTTACAATACTTCCTTTAATTCTGAGTGATGCCAGAGAGTCACCTAACAATGATAATGATTTTGATATGATCCCATTGATTTCAGTTTGTCCAACATTCCGGCCTAAAAGATAAATGCGGCCATCGAAATTCCATGTCCAGAATTTTCCTGTTTCTCTAAAAATTCCTCCGCCAACATACAGGTTTGAATATCTTTTAGTGGTTGGCTGGAAAGTCCCAAATTCCAGGCCGGGCATTGCTGCTTTTGTAAACTCCTGTCCCAGAAAAACCCGTTTTCCAAAACTGGTTTTGCGATCCGGATTTTCATATTGTTTTAATTGAACAACGTTTCTTATCTGGAAAAATCGAATAGAATCTTTATTATAACTTTCACCATAATAAGCATGTTGAAAAAAGGTATTGGTGGTATCTTCTTCATCAATATAATCTTTACTATGATTTTGATATTCAAACGAATATATTATTCCGGCAGATGGTTTAAATTCCTGTACTGTAAACGGTTCTGCCTCCTCCTCGTCCTCTTCCGGCAGAACTTCCCGTTCAATAATTATTTCGTCAAACCGGCCAAAACGATATTCACCTGTAGCAAAAAAATAGTTACTGCCAAACTCAGAACGAACCGAGGTAAGGTTCACGTCCAGAAAATCGGTATCCGGTTCTTCCAATAGATTTGCATCTTTGTCTAAACCACCGTTTTCATTGTTCAAAATACTATTGCTGATGAATCCACCATGAAAACTAAGCCGCTCTTTATTGTAACTTGAATATAGCGTTACAAAATTATTTTTGGATTCCTGATTTTTATACTGCCCTGCCGAGCGCGCCTGATCGAACCGGAAGGTGAAATTCCACCAGGGGCTGACATTTTGGGAATGCAGCACATTAAAACGGGTTTCATTTTTACGGGTTCGGTGTTCACTTTGGGTAAAATCCAAAAGAGTATAAGGTGTTCGGGTATTATAATATTGAACGGATTGTGGTGTTAACAAATAAGCTTCTCTGGTTTGGAGGAAATAAAAATCCAAATTGGATTTACGGTTGAAAAAATTATTATCGAGATAGGGAGTAGCATAATTTCCAACAGAAGTAGCCGTTACAGTATTTTTAAAAACCGGATGGTAGAGATGATAGTAATCCTGAAGGGTATCTAATTTTGTGGAATCTTTAAATGTGCCAAAACCGTCGAGATACCATAATTTAATTCCAGGTTCTATTTGTGTTTGGGGAGATCCGGTTTGGCGCTGGCTTTGCATCTCGGGCATATTTTGAGTACCATCAGCACCCCTTAATTGAGGCCTCGCCTGAGAAAAAGCCAGCACTGGAAAAAAGATCCAGATAATATATAGAATTTTTATAAAATGTATTTTGTGCATATCGTAGTTGCAAAAGCAGAACAAAACTAAAAAAAGCAGGGAAACGAAATACATGACCCTGGTACTTTTCAGGAAAATTAACAGGATTTACCAATAAAAAAGCCCATGCTCAGATGAACACGGGCTTTGGATAAATCCGGCAGCGGCCTACTCTCCCACTTTTACGCAGTACCATCGGCGCTGGCGGGCTTAACTTCTCTGTTCGGAATGGGAAGA
>JAHYIT010000301.1 GCA_019429205.1 Mariniphaga sp.
CTCCGGCACGGATTAAATTTTTGGAAGGCACGCAGCCCACGTTTACACAAGTGCCGCCAAAGTCTAAACCTGCGTTTACCATCAATGTTGAAAGGCCCAGGCTTTCGGCTTTAATAGCTGCCGAAAAAGCTGCTGAACCACCGCCAATGATAATTAAATCGAAAAGTCCGCCATTGGTTCCACCTGTCGGAGTGGGTGAGTCAATAACCTGGTAATTTTCTGTTTGACCCATATTGGGTTGATTACTTCGAAGTTCTTCTTTGGTTATTTCTTCGGCCACTTTGTAATGTCCGGTACTGTCGATTAAGGCAGCAATTTCATCTTTACTGATTTTCTCCGGGTCGTACTCAAATTTTCCTGTACCGGAAGGGTAATTAATATCTTTCGAAATAATTGCTTCATTTCCTGAAAACTTTTTGGCAATGGTTTGCGCGCAATGGTCGCAGGTCATGCCTTTGATTTTAAATTCTGTAAATTTCATGTTTTCTATCTTAATTTATTAAGCAAATTCTTAAATATTATTAAAAAAAAAGGATTTTACAAACCCTTTACGTTTTGTTTAAATGCCTTTTCCAGTTCCTCGCGCGAGGTAAGCCCGTTTTTGGTGTAAACAGCTTTGCCGTTGTTATACAGGGCCAAATAGGGAACACCCTGAATTTTCATCTCCTTCACCAGTTTTTTGCTGGCATCAACGTTTACTTTTACGATGTTAATCTTGCCATGGTATTTTGTTTTCAGTTCGTCAATCGTTGGCATCATTGTACGACAGGGGCCGCACCAGGGTGCGTAAAAGTCAACAAAAACAGGTTTCCCCGATTCGATAAACCTTGCTAATTCTTCGTATTCCATTTTGTTTTCGGTGTCGGGTTTGGCATCAGGAGCTACGGCTACGGGAAGGTTTTGTAATTCCCAATCCATGATGCCATGTTCCAGGTTATAAACATTTTTGTAGCCGTTTTCAGCCAGAATTTTAGCTGCTTTTTCGCTGCGCCAGCCGGTATTGCAGTACAAATAAATGGGTTCGTCTTTGGGCAGCATCAACAGGCGTTTCCTGAAATCGAGCGCGTAATAATTTAACTGACCGGAATTGGCTATGTGCCCGTTTTTAAATTCGTTTTGGGTACGAACATCAAGCAGCACACCACCCGGTTTTTTAATGAGTTCTTCGAACTGTGCAGGGTTTACCTGTTTGAAATCAGCAGTTTGTGCCGAAACCGAAAAAATCGATGCTATAGATAATGCCATAATGAATAATTTTTTTATCATGATTTTAATATTTTTATTGTTGTTTGGTGGAGTGGTCGTGGGAAAGGAGTATTACTGACAGTTATACTAAAAACGGGATAAATTTATACATTTATGTAAGTTGGCAATAAGCAATTGGTCCCGAGTAATCGGGAGCAAGTCATTTTGCCAACTGCACTTTTGCTCCCGAATGCT
Organism: Mariniphaga sp.; assembly: GCA_019429205.1. Taxonomy (GTDB): domain Bacteria; phylum Bacteroidota; class Bacteroidia; order Bacteroidales; family Prolixibacteraceae; genus Mariniphaga. The sequence goes on from JAHYIT010000301.1 coordinate 1,441, forward strand.
CAGGCATTTTTTAAATAGTATTCATTTTAGTGAATGTGTTATATAACCCACTTATTTATAATTGATTAATCATGATTTTATTATAAATAAATTAGGCGGCATTTTTTCATTATTAATAAGGTAATAAGGTTACCTTTCTATTGTTTGCCATTTTTACTTAGGTTTGATGAAATAAAATAAGGTTTATTTGAAAATAGAAAAACCTTATTTTCAATGTATTAACCTTAGTAGAATAGTTACACATTTGATTTTTACCTTATTACCTTATTGTTCTTCGACAAAGATT
>JAHYIT010000134.1 GCA_019429205.1 Mariniphaga sp.
ATTATCTGTTAACACCTCCTGTTCCCGTCAATTTCTTCAAAATAAACCTCATATATTTGATTGTCAGCCAGCTTAATTTTTGCTCCCATTGTGGAGAAAACCGGCGTAACATCCATTATTTCAAATGCTGCAATGGGTGAAAGTTCTTCGGGTGTCCATTCCGAATCATCGGTTTTGTGGAGCATCACCGTAATCATAATTTCCATTGCGGGGTTTTTGTCCAGCCGCTTTTTCCGGGCAAAAACCACGGTGCTTTCATCGGCTTCGGCATTGCGGTTAGTATGAACCAAACTGTCCACCTCATCCCAACCCGTATAAGTAATCAACGCTACCCGGCGACCCTTTATGGCTGCGGTAATCACTTTTTTCTTCCCTTCTTCAAATTGATTCACCACGGCTTTTTCGCCATTAATATGCGGCATTCCAAAATGGCCAAGCGTAAGTTCATGCTCGAATGCCAGACGGGTGCGGTCAACACGGATCACTCCACCCGGAATAATAATATCAGCCAAATCGATAATGTACCCTACCCCATTGTTGGGCGGTTTTCTCATAATCGCCTGACGGTAAATCACCCCGTTTTTCACCCCGTTAAAAGCCATACTTTGCGAAATGGAAAAAGTCCGGTTTTTTTCCGCACTGTTGTCAACCTTAAGCCCTGTTAAATAGAAGTTGATATCATCGCCACGAACATCGCGCGGATCCCAGCTTCTGAAACTGTATTCCATGGATGTTCCACCTGCAGGATTGTGATCTTCCCAGGGAAAATGCGTATTGTAAATCAGTTTGGAATAGTTGGGATCGTCATAATAAACTTTTCCCGGAATAATTTCTGAAGCTCCCGATTTTCCGTGGTTGGCCAGGACCAATCCTGGATGTTTAAGCACCGTTGTTTTTGAATTCTCTCCCAGTTCTTCCCAGAATCCTTCGTTTTCTTTGGAAGTCCAAAAAGGTGAATCTTCTGGTAAAGCCAGGCAGATAAAAGGCAAAAACATTAAAAACGGACTGGCCGAACAACTGTAGTTTTGTACCATGTATTCCTTTTGTCCGTAAAAACCGAGACTGGGGATTTCGTTGTGGTAAAATTCTTCGCGGGTAACAAACTGCAGCAAAGATCCTGAACACAGGCGACGTGCAAAACCTGCATCGATTAACGGGTCTTCCTTCAGCATAAATGCAACCGGGAAAGCCCCGGAAACCCAGGTGCGGTAGCAAATACTTCGCGACCACATGTTGATATACCCATCGCGGCCAAAAAAGCTGGTGATGGATTCTATCAGTTTTTTTGCCGAACGTTCAATAATTTCGGCAATTTCAGGATAATACTCATCGCCAAATGTGCGGCACCAGATGGTAGTGTAAACAATAAACAAACTGATGGAATAGTAATTATAAGTTTGCTCCAGGTACCAGCCGTTTCCGGAATGATAAGAAGCAACCCACAGTAAATGGCTTTTTAGCAGCTCATCGTCAATTTCGTAACCGTATTTTTTGAGAAAAGAGAGCGTAACAATATTGAAAATGCGCCAGTTGTTCTGGGTTGTACGATGGTGCGCCCATTTTGAAATGGTAACCACCATTTCGTTTTTCTGGTCCTCAGTATAAGTGTCCCACAGTGTTTCGGGCAGCAGCAGCAACGTTTTAAACAGGCCGCCGAATTCGCAGGTAAACTGGTAGGTGGAATCAGGTAAATCTTGTGGCAAAGGCAACGAATTTTTATGACCCGGCGTTAGTGCATTGTACAACTGCAAACTGTAATAATCCCGCAGTTTGATGCCTTTGATTTCCACATCCGGATCGACGTGGATGAGCGGACCGGCCAGGGTAAATGTACGTTCCAGCGCCTCAAATTCAAGAGAACGCCAGCGCCAGTCGGGATCATCGGGTTGCGGATAGGTTTTCCCGGGAACGGGCGGAAACGTAAGCGGATCATCCATTGAACCGACATAGGTAAACGCCCTTTCAAGCAGGTACTTTGCCATTTCAATGTAATGTTGCCTCGTCATTCCCGACAACGGGCTTAAACTAAAATCAGGGTTTTCTACTTTGAATGCTTTTCCCATAATTTATATCCTTTCAGTTTTTGGAAATACAAAGGTTGTGAATAAAAACAGGTTTTGCTTGATAAGATATTAGCGAGTGTTTGTACGATTTTAACAAAATTCTGAATTATACCAGTTGAAAAACATCAGACTTTATCATGTCGAAAAGGAAAACATGCTGAAAGCGTGATTGGAAGTTATGATTCAAAATTTTATTGGGAAGGTTGTAGCTTTTTACACCCCGCAACCGGTCAGTGTTAATCAGCAGCCAGTAATAATTCAGCCGCTGCTTTTGGTAGTGCCTCAATTTCTCATCTTTTTTGTAAATAGCTTGCCTGATATCGGCAACAACATCTTCTGAGACGCCCAGATTGTTTGAGCGTTCCCAAAAAGAAACCTGCAGTTCCGGGTAGCGCACAATTAAAAGATCTTCAAGCCCATCGGGCAGAGCTTCAGAAGTAACCGATTCCCTGAAAAATGAATTGGGGTTTTTGTTTGCAACTATTTTACGTATAATATTTGTCAGTTGAACAGATACCGAAAGTTCCCGTTCTTCGGGTATAAGTTTATTTTCCGAAAAAAGAAATTTCACAAAAAGTTTCAGTGATGAAGTTCCTTCAAAAAGTGTTCTGGCCGACTCAATTATTTTTTCTCTGGTTCTGTTTTTTAGAAGTTCCATTTCGTCTGGTAACCGCGCATTCAAAGGATTTAACCGGGTAAGTTCTATACCCAGATTATTTCTGCTTTTCAGGGTTAAAATAAAGTCGGGTGATTCCGAAGGAACCAGTCTTCCTTTGGGAAAACCAGGGTAACATTCTCTGAAATAGTGCATCAGTAAAATTTCCAACTGCTTTTTTTCGGGCTGCATAAAACCAAATTTCCCGAAATTTAAAAAGAATTTGGCATTCGTAGTTGAAAACAATGTCAAAAACAGAAACTGGCAATTAACCATTCAGAATCATTTTCGAAACGAATCATGTGTTTTCAAAGGCTAATTTTCGTCTGATGTATTTTGGTTAGAAAAATCCCAGTTCCAGTCTGGCCTCTTCGCTCATCATGGATTTATCCCAGGGTGGGTCGAAGGTGAGGTCAACGTTTACATTTTCGATTCCTTCCACAGCGCGGACAGCCTGAGTAATGTCGTCCATCAGTATGTCAATCACCGGACAACCGGGAGCGGTGAGGGTCATCACAATGTTGGCGTTGTTTTTTTCGTCCACATCCACATTGTAAATCAATCCCAAATCGTACACATTTACCGGAATTTCCGGGTCGTAAACCTCCCTCAGGTTTGTAATTATCTGGTCAATCCTTTTGTCCATTTTTTGTCCTCCTTCTTATTTTTCCAGTCTGTCATAAGCAACAGCGTAAAGCCTGATTTGTTTCACCATGGCCAGCAAGCCGTTAGCCCTTGTTGGTGACAGGTGTTGTTTCAGTCCCAGGTCGTCGATAAAGTGCAGGCTGCTTTCCATAATTTCCTTTGGAGTTCGGCCTGAAAGAACACGCAACAGCAAGGCAACCAAACCTTTTACAATCACCGCATCACTTTCTCCCCTGAAATGAATCTGGCCGTTTTCTTTTTCAGCCACCAGCCAAACCCGCGACTGGCAACCTTTAATCAGATTCTGGTCGTTTTTATCTTTCGGGTCGAGAGGTTCCAACTCATTACCCAACTCAATCAGGTAGCCATATTTGTCCATCCAGTCCTGGTAAACACCAAACTCCTCAATAATATCTTGCTGAACTTCTTCTATAGTCATGTTTTTTATTTCTGAAATTAAAAGATACAAATGTCGGAATTTTTTGTATGAAGCCAAATATCCATCATTCAATTTCACCGAAATATTATCTGTGTTTTAACATATTCAACATCAGACCTGTTTTGACATTTTCCGGGCAAGTACACTGATGTAAAACAACTGGAAACTGTGATAAATCATTATGGGCAGGAGAAAAATACCGGCTCCGCTGATGCCGCTGAACAGCACACTGGCAAACACCGAGCCGTGCACCAGCGACTTTTTAGTTCCGGCAAACTGCAGCGTAATGCTGTCTTCGCGGGTAAAACGCATTTTTTGAGCCATCCATCCGGTGAAATTCAAAACAATAAAAAAAAGTGAAATAACTGCAATAAAAAGCCCTCCCAGCGCAAGCCAGCTTACTGAAAAAAATATTCCCGACATAACTGAACGGCTGAACGATTCGTAAACAATGAGCAGAATTATAATTTTATCGAATGTAGCCAGTTTGCGCAGGTGGCGGTTTATCCAGCGCACAAAATAACGATGCAGAAAAAGTCCGGCAACCACCGGCACGATAATTTGCGTAATGAGCTGAACCAGCACATGTGAAAAGTCGAAACCTTCTTCAGCGCCTGTTAGGAATAGTCCCATCCAGAACGGGGTCATTGCGATGCCAATAATACCTGAAATGCTTGCATTGAAAATGGCGCCGGGTATGTTTCCGCCTGCTATGGAAACCATTACCACTGATGAAGAAACCGTGGATGGTAGCGCCGCCAGGAAAAACATTCCAATCCAGAACATTTCGAGATTGGTTCCTTTCAGCAAAGGGTAAAACAGCAAAATAAGGAGTGGAAACAGCAGGAAGGTGGTGAGTTGTATGGCCAGATGCATTTTCCAGTTGCGCATGCCCGCTTTAAGTCTTGCCGGGTCAAGTTTCAAACCATAGAAAAAGAAAATCAACACCACACCAATATCGATGACCAAACCCAGATGAACCGGTTGCAAATCCATGCCAATGCCAGGCTTCAGCCATGCCACCAGAATCATAAGGAACAATCCGGAAATAAACCAGTCTGGAATGTATCGCTTCATGTTACGCCAACATTTGAACCACTTTTTTCAAAGCCTGCATAAACCGGTCGATTTCCTCTTTGGTGTTGTACATTCCAAACGATGCGCGTACCGTTCCCGGAATGTCGTAATGCTTCATCAGCGGGTCGGCACAGTGGTGGCCTGTGCGCACGGCAACGCCTGTTTTGTCGAGCAGGGCGCCCAAATCGAAGGGATGGATTCCTGCAATGTTAAATGAAATTACGCCTGATTTTTTTGGCGCTTCACCGTAAATCCGTAATCCTTCCATTGCTTTTAATTGTGAAGTTGCATAAGTCAGCAGTTCCTGTTCCCAGGCCGAAATATTTTCCACACCGGTTTCCTGAAGCAAATCAATAGCAGCGCCAAAGGCAATTACTCCGGTGATGTTTGGCGTTCCTGCCTCAAACTTGAAAGGAATTTCACTGAAGGTGGTTTTTTCGAATGAAACTTCGGCAATCATCTCTCCACCACCCTGGTAGGGAGGCATCTGTTCCAGCCATTTTCGTTTTCCGTAAAGAACGCCCACACCGTTTGTTCCGTACATTTTGTGGGCAGAAAAAGCATAAAAATCAGCATCAAGCTCCTGAACATCCACGGGAATGTGTTGTACCGCCTGAGCGCCATCCACAAATACCGGCACATTTCGTTTATGTGCAGTTTCGATGATTTGTGCCACCGGATTCACCGTTCCCAAAACATTGGAAACATGTGCGACGGCAATCAGTTTGGTTTTCGATGAAATAAGTTCGGGTAACAGGCCTGTTTGCAACTCGCCCGACTCCGAAACGGGAAGTTTAACAATTTTGGCGCCTTTTCTTAACGCATTAATTTGCCAGGGCACAATGTTGGAGTGGTGCTCCATTTCGGAAACAATGATTTCACTGCCCGGTTTCAGGAATTGTTCTCCAAACGATGCTGCCACCAGATTGGCGCTTTCGGTTGTTCCCTTGGTAAAAATGATTTCTTCCCGGCTTTCGGCGTTTATGAATTGTTGCACCTTATCACGCACCGCTTCAAATTCCTCCGTGGCTTTGTCGGCCATATAGTGAGCCGCACGATGAATGTTGCCATAATAATCATTTTGCAAGCGTTCCAGAGCCATCAAAACCTGAACCGGTTTTTGCGTAGAAGCTGCATTGTCAAAATAAATAAGCGGTTTGCCGTAAACTTCCTGTTTCAGCACCGGAAAATAGCTTCGTATTTTGTGGACGTCGTAATTCATAACTTAATTAACATTCACAATTATAGGCACATTCATGGCAGCGGGCCACTTCGCCTTTCAGTCGTTTGTCCACAAGTTCGTCGATGCGGTCGCGCAAAGGTTCCACCGAAATTCGCTGGATAACTTCGTGGGCAAAGGCGTTCATCATCATTAAGCGGGCTTTGCTTTCTTCAATTCCGCGGGAACGAAGGTAAAACAATGCTTCTTCGTCGATTTGGCCCACCGTGGCGCCATGACTGCACTTTACATCATCGGCATCGATAATCAACTGCGGCTTGGTTTGCATGGTGGCCTTGTCGGTGAGCAACAGGTTGTTGTTGCGCTGGAATGCGTTTGTTTTCTGGGCATCGCGCACCACGTGGATACGGCCTGCAAATGCCCCTGTTGAGTCGTCGTCGAGCACATTCTTATACACCTGATTGCTCTGACAGTGCGGTTTTGCGTGAATCACCTGCGTGAAATTATCCACGTGCTGTTTTCTGTCGATAAATGCCATTCCATACAAATTAGCTTCTGCATTTTCACCGTCGAGAATAAATTTCAGATTATTTCGGATTAACCCGCCGTGAAGCGAAGAATAAAGTGTGGTTGCTCTGGAATCCCTTTCCTGGTGAATAAACACCGAATTCAGGCTGGTGGTTTGGTTGTGCTGATTTTGAAGGGTATAATATTCAAAATTGGCATTGGCGCCCACAAAAACTTCGGTCACCGAATTGTTCAGGTATTTATTCAGGTTCAGCGTATGGTCGCACGAAATGATTTTTACATCAACGCCTTCCTCCACATATATGAAATTTCGCTGCGTAACAAATGCATCCTGGTTGGCCTGCAAAAAGTTAATCAGTTGAATGGGTTTTTCAACCACCGTATTTTTCGGTACATACAGAAAATATCCGTCTTTGGCAAATGCCGTGTTCAGCGCCACCAGGGGGTCGTCGCCCGTATTGGCCAGCGTGCCGTATTTGGCCAGCAGTTCAGGTTTTTCATACGCCATTTTTTCAAGGCTTTCCAAAATAACCCCTTTGGGCAATTGGCCTACCTGCTTGTTGTTTTCGTAATACCATCCGTTGAAAATATAGGCCAGGTGGGTGTCGAGTTGGGGGACATCACATCGTCCAACGGCATTCAAATCCACCTTTGCCGGTTCGCGCCGGTGAATAAACCGGTATTCCGGATAAAACTGAGGCTGCAGGTTGGTGTATTTGTAGTTTTCGTTCTTCCGTGTGGGAATCCCCTGCATCACAAAATCCTGAAAAGCTTTGTTGCGCGGCACATTCAGCACATCGGCCGAATCCTCGCGCAGGCTTTCCTTCACCTCGTTGTAATGCGCGGTATATTTTAAGGATAAATCTGCTTTTTCTACCAGTACACTCATGTTAATTTCCGTTTTCTTGTTTAATCCAGTCGTACCCTTTTTCTTCCAGTTGAAGAGCCAGTTCCTTGCCGGCCGATTTTACAATTTTCCCCTGGTACAACACGTGCACGTAATCAGGAATAATGTAGTCAAGCAGACGCTGGTAATGGGTTACAACAATGGTTGCATTTTCGGGTGTGCGCAGGGCATTTACTCCGTGAGCAACGGTTTTCAGCGCGTCTATGTCGAGGCCTGAGTCGGTTTCATCGAGAATGGCCAGTTTGGGTTCGAGCAGCGCCATCTGGAAAATCTCATTTTTCTTTTTTTCACCTCCGGAAAATCCTTCGTTCACCGAGCGGTTGGTCAACTGCGCATGCAAATCCACCATCTCCATTTTTTCACGCATAAATTTCAGGAATTCACCTGCTGTCAACTCTTTTTCTCCGCGGTGTTTGCGGTGTTCATTCACTGCGGTTTTCAGGAAGTTCACCATGGGAACTCCCGGAATTTCCACCGGGTACTGAAAGCTCAGGAAAAGCCCTGCCTTCGCTCTGTCTTCAGGAGACTGCTCCAGCAAATCTTCACCCATGTAAGTTATACTACCATGAGTTACTTCGTATTCTTCTTTACCGGCAATCACATTGGCCAGCGTACTTTTACCGGAGCCGTTGGGCCCCATAATGGCGTGAATTTCGCCCGGTTTTACTTCGAGGTTAATCCCTTTCAGGATTTCCGTTCCTTCTACGGAAACATATAAATCTTTAATTGTTAGCATAATAAAAGCCCCCTTTTATTCCCCCAAAGGGGGAAACTAAGAACTTCTTTCTCTTTTTACCTGAGAAAGAAATAGATTATTGTTAATTTTTAAGTTATTGTATTTCAATTTTTCCAAAATAATATGATACGCCCTCTTAAAAGCCTCTCCGCCAGCTGGCGGAAGGTTGGGAGGGGCTCCTCTTTATCCCACACTGCCTTCGAGGCTGATTTGCAGCAGCTTCTGTGCTTCCACGGCAAATTCCATGGGCAGCTTGTTCAGCACTTCCTTGGCATAACCGTTCACAATCATGCCGATGGCTTTTTCAGTGTCGATGCCGCGCTGGTTGCAATAGAATATCTGGTCTTCTCCGATTTTTGAGGTAGTAGCCTCGTGCTCTACGATGGATGATTTGTTACCCACTTCAATGTACGGGAAAGTGTGCGCACCACAGGTATCGTTCAGCAGCAGCGAGTCGCACTGCGAAAAATTACGCGAGTTGGTTGCGCCGGGCAATACTTTCACAAGCCCGCGATACGAATTATCGCTTTTTCCGGCGGAAATTCCTTTGGAAATAATGGTGCTCTTGGTGTTTTTGCCAATGTGAATCATTTTTGAACCTGTATCAGCCTGCTGGTGGTTGTTGGTCACCGCCACCGAGTTGAATTCGCCCACCGAGTTGTCGCCCAGCAGAATACAGCTCGGGTATTTCCAGGTGATGGCCGATCCGGTTTCCACCTGTGTCCAGCTAATTTTGGACGAAACGCCCCGGCAAACCCCGCGTTTGGTCACGAAGTTGTATATTCCGCCTTTCCCGTTTTTGTCGCCCGGATACCAGTTCTGTACGGTAGAGTATTTCACTTCGGCACGGTCGAGTGCTATGATTTCCACCACGGCCGCGTGTAGCTGGTTTTCGTCGCGCATAGGCGCCGTACAACCTTCGAGGTAACTCACATAGCTGTCGTTGTCGGCCACAATCAACGTCCGTTCAAACTGGCCGGTATTGGCCGAGTTTATTCTGAAATAGGTGGACAATTCCATGGGGCATTTTACGCCCTCGGGAATGTAGCAAAATGAACCGTCGCTGAACACGGCCGAGTTGAGCGCTGCAAAAAAGTTGTCGGCAACAGGAACAGATTGACCCAGGTATTTTCTTACCAAATCAGGGTGTTCCTGCAAGGCATCACTAAAAGAACAGAAAATAATGCCCTGCTCAGCCAAAACTTCCTTAAACGTAGTTTTTACCGAAACACTGTCAATTACAGCATCCACAGCCACACCGGCCAAATGTTTTTGCTCTTCCAGCGGAATACCCAGCTTGTTGAAGGTTTCCAGCAATTCGGGATCGACTTCATCGAGGCTCTCGTACTGTGGCTTTTTCTTTGGCGCCGCATAATAGCTGATGCTTTGAAAATCGATGGGTGGCACTTTCAGGTAGGCCCAGTCGGGCATCTTCATTTTTTGCCATTTCCGGAATGCATCCAGCCTGAATTCGAGCATAAAATCAGGCTCCTTTTTTTTCTCCCAAATCGTACGGACTACATCCTCGTTCAAACCTATATCGATAATATCAGTTTCAATGTCGGAAAAGAAGCCGTACTTATATTCGCTTTGCGTTACTTCTGCTAATATTTTATCCTGGTCTGTCATTTTTTAACTTGTTTTGAATAAACAACAAACGTTTATTCAGACTGTTTACAAATAAATTGCAAAGATATAAAAGTATGGGTAATTTTGTCCCGGAAAGAATTGATTAAACACCATTTTGTCTTTTATTAACAATGAGCAAAGAAAAGAAACAAACAAGAATTTCGGAGATAGGTGAATTTGGCCTGATTGACCGGCTGACACAGCATATTCAGCTAAAAAACAAAAGTACACTGAAGGGCGTAGGCGACGATGCCGCGGTGTTTGATTACGGCGATAAATGTGTGGTGTTTTCCACCGATTTGCTTACCGAAGGCGTGCATTTCAATCTGATGTACGTTCCGCTAAAACATTTGGGGTACAAATCGGTGATAGTAAATCTGTCGGATATTTTCGCCATGAATGCCCGGCCAAAACAGATTACAGTGAGTTTGGCTATTTCCAGTAAGTTTTCGGTTGAAGCAGTGGAGGAGTTGTACTCCGGCATTCACCTGGCCTGCGAAAACTATGGGGTGGATTTGGTGGGCGGCGACACCACCGGCTCGCTTACCGGACTGACCATCAGCATCAGTGCGCTGGGTGAAGCCCGGCAGGAAGCCCTGGTGTACCGCAACGGCGCAAAGCCGGGCGATTTGCTGTGTGTCTCAGGCGATTTAGGCGGCGCATACATGGGCCTTCAGCTTTTGGAGCGGGAAAACGAAGTGTTTAAAGTGAATCCGAACGAGCAGCCTAAGCTTGAAGGTTACGATTATATTCTGGGCCGGCAACTGAAACCCGAAGCCCGCGGCGATGTGGTGAATGTTTTTGAAAAACTCAAAATTAAGCCGACTTCCATGATTGACATTTCCGACGGACTTTCTTCCGAAATTCTGCATTTGTGCAAAAACTCAAAGGTGGGCTGCAACCTGTTCGAGGAAAAAATGCCCATGGATTTGCAAACCAAAAAGATGGCCGAAGAGCTGAATATCAATCCGCTGGTGGCTGCGTTAAATGGCGGCGAAGATTACGAACTGCTATTCACCATTTCACCCGATGACGCCGAAAAACTCAAAAATGATCCCGATTTTACAGTAATTGGCGAAATAACCGAAGAAGCAGAAGGAGCGAATTTGATGACCACAGGAGGTTCGAAAATAGAGTTGCAGGCGCAGGGTTGGGAGCATGGGAAAATGGAATAGTAGAATGATGAACTTAGATTGTATTGCCCAAATCAATCCCGTCTTTAAATGTTTGTAAAAATTCCGTATCTTCGTTTTTAATGGAAGATAAAATTGAAAATATCGAAAAGGTAATTCACTATTGGAAAGAATCTTCTGACCAAAACTATAAGACAATGCATAATCTTTTGCAATCAAGGGATTATAGCTGGGCCTTATTTATGGGGCATTTGGTTTTGGAAAAATTACTTAAGGCACACTACGTTAAAACAACAGGTAAACATCCATTTTTTACACATGATTTATTGAGACTTTCAAGAAAATCAGGTTTAGTTACAACAGAGGAAGCAGAGGAATGGTTAGACGATATTTCGACATTTAATTTGAATGCACGGTACGATAACTATAAACAAGATTTCTACCGGCTTTGTAATAAAGAATTCACTTACGTTTGGATTGAAAGAATTGAAACACTTAGGAAATGGTTGAACAGGGAATTTTAAATACAGTAAAACAATATGTAATGTTAATACCCAAAGAGGTCGGTGTTAAAAAAGCATATCTTTTTGGTTCTTTTGCCAGTGGAAAAGAACGAGAGGAAAGCGATATTGATATTGCAGTAATTGTTGAAAACATGCCTGATTTTTTTTCAACACAAAGATTGCTGATGCGATTAAGAAGAAACATTGACCTCCGCATTGAACCTCACCCGATAATGGAACAGGATTTCAATTCCTCAAATCCCTTTGCATGGGAAATTGAAAAAACCGGGATACAGGTTTATCCTGCAAACTGAAAAAGATGACCCGGTTTTCATCATTGTTTCCTATATTTCCAGCACAGCCGAAGTTACGAACCTGCTGACCAATGGTGGTTCTAAAATTCCGTTGCAGGCGCAGGAGTGGAATCATGGGAAATGGGTGTACGACAAATTCCACAAAAAAAGAATATTTCTATTGAAATGCCTGGCTATTGCCGTTGCGTTTTTCTCACCGGATAGCTATGCCAGGCCAACGGTATGGAGATAAGATTGAATTATAAA
>JAHYIT010000302.1 GCA_019429205.1 Mariniphaga sp.
CCATATTTTCATGTGCTTTCGGAAAAACGGATCTTTTACACCGCGGCTTCAGCCCGGTGGACAGAGATATCAAAAGCAAAAGGGCTTTAGCCATTAAGAGACTTAAATGCTAAAGCCGAAAAAGACTCCGAAAAGGTTAAACACCGGGCTAAAGCGCCGGTGTAAAAATTGTTTGTTCGATGGTTTATCGTGGAATTTGTCGTACACCCCCAGAAACAGCACATTGTTTAGGATTAATCGGTAGCCGGGAGAAATGGGATACAGGTTTAAGTCACTTTTGCAACTTTTTTTTTTGATTCCACATTTATTAGAACTGTGTTTGTTTATTTCAATCTCATTTTATAACTTTGTTACAGATGTAACTGTTACGGCTGTAACAGTGTAATTTAACTGAGTATGAAATTTTGGTTCAATTATTTTGACCGTCACCGGTCGTTGATTGAAATCAAAAATTTTCAAGGCCTGCGAAATATTATAAAAACTGACTACCCGACTTACTCAGGAATAATGCAGGAACGCTGGTTTAAGCAGAAGCTGGCTGAAAGTTTTCATTTCATGGAAATTGGTTCCTGGTGGGAGCCCAAAAACGAGCAAAATGAAATTGATATCGTAACATTGAAACTGAAAAAGAATCATGCATTTGTTGCCGAGGTGAAACGACAAAAGAAAAATTTCAAACCTGATTTATTTGCAGCCAAAGTGGAACATCTCAAACACAAAGTGCTGGCAAACTACACCATTGAAACTGGTTTTTTCTCATTGGAAGATATGTAAAGTTTATGTTTCCCTCTTCTTCTTTTTCGCTGCCGGGAACAGCACATTATTCAGAATTAACCGATACCCCGGCGAATTTGGATAAAGGTTTAAATCGGTGGGCGGATCGCCAACCAAATGGCGGTAGTCTTCGGGGTCGTGGCCGCCGTAAAATGTCCAGAATCCTTTTCCTTTTTCACCATGAATGTAACGGGCTTCGCGGGCCGGTTTGTTTTCTCCCAAAATCAGTACGTTGGGTTTAATTACTTCTGAACGGAAAGCCGTGGTTTGTCCCATAAAACCTTTAATCATATTCCGGTGGTTTTGGCACAACATGGTGGGAATGGGATCCCATTTGGCCGAAAATTCAAAAAGGGTGAAATAATCGTTTTCGCGGGAAACACGTCGTGTATTGGTGGCATCTATATTTGAAAATTCATACACATTCGGGTCCATTTCAAGTTGAAAATTTTCGAATGCAAATGTTCTTGAAAAATCCAGATGATCGTGTGCGTGCGGATCTGCAGGATCGCCGTCGAACATGGGACCGACAATATCTACTCCGGTGGCGGCACGTGCAATATCGTAGGTGTCGGTGGCAGCGCACATGGCAAACAGGAAACCACCATTTGTCACGTATTTATCCATTTCGCGGGTAACAAACGATTTCATTTCTGAAACTTTTAAAAAGCCCAGTTTTTCGGCAAGCGCTTTATTAATAGCTACATCCTGCTGGTACCAGGGCATGTGTTGGTAGGTTCGCCAAAACTTTCCAAACTGGCCGGTAAAATCTTCGTGATGCAGGTGAAGCCAGTCGTATTCCGAAAGTTTTCCTTCCAGAATTTCTTCATCGTAAATCTCGTCGTATTCAATTTCAGCATAGGTAAGTACCAGCGTAACCGCATCGTCCCAGGGTAATTTGTTTGGTGGCGTATAAACGGCAATTTTGGGCGCTTTGTTCAT
>JAHYIT010000135.1 GCA_019429205.1 Mariniphaga sp.
TTCTCCGTGTATGGAACCAGTAGCGTTTAGTGTTGGCTGCTTCGGAGTAATACAGGTAATGGGCTTCAGATTCCAGAGAATCGAGGGCGCCGTTAATGGAGTTGTGGTTATACGTGTCGGGTTTCAGCACCATCAGTTTTATTTCCTGAACGTTCAGACCTTTTTTGGGGCCATCGCTGCCAAAAGTGCCAAGCATAATGGCAGAAGCTACACCCTGTGTTATATTAAATTTACGGTATTCCTGTTTGTTGCTGTCGATTTTGAAGGCATTGGAATTGTTTCCTGAAACATCGGCAGAAATAACGGCATCGTAACCATTTCCCCACAACTTTTTAATTTGGGAAGTAATGGCATCGAGGTTGCCCAGGTTCATGTCCGAAAGGTGAATTAATCCCTGGCTTCCGGCCAAACTGCTCTGCCGTTTCCATAAATCGGCAACAATGGAGCCTAACATACGTAACACGCCTCGTGTGCGTTGGAAATCATTTGCGCTGGCCCACCGTTTTTCGAAAATATCAATCAGTTCGGGATGAAAAGGATAGGCTTTGCGGATACGTTCTTTGTAATCGGGACGGGCCGCATATTGCGGTATTTCATGGTTTAAACCGAGCGTTTTGTAATAATCGTAGTAATGTTTAACCACTTTGTCAATTTCCGCCGGGTCGCCCATGTCTTCGAACAAACGGCGACGAATGACTTCAAATATTTCATCGCCTTCCACAGGTTTGGTGTCCTTCCCTACCCTCGATAATCTGGCATTCAAACTTACAAAAACCTGATGCGCTTCTTTGGATGCTGCAATTTCAAGAGGACTTACAATCAATGATACAACTGCCACGCATTTATTTACGGATGAGACAGCTTGTGTTAGTTCCTGAATAAACCCTATGGTTTGGTCTGACAAGGTTGATTTTCCAACGGCCACACCTGATGCAGATACACAATAATGCGCCAGTTCATCAATTAAAATAAGGCATGGAGAAGACATTTCCAGCACCTTTCTAAACAAACTTCCTAAAGGGAATGTCCGATTTTCATCGTTTGGACGGATAATTTCATAAGCCTCTTTCCCTCCTAATTGCCAGGCTAATTCTCCCCAAAGGGTTCTGATATGTACTCCATCTGCCATTCTGCCTTGAGTTGGGTCATTTGTTGAATCAGTAAAAACGGCAACATTGGCATTTTCAAACTCCGGCTTACCAATCTCATTAATAATGTCGGCAGTCAGTTCCCAGTCAATAATTTCTTTTCCCTTTTTCACCAGGTGATACAACGAAATGAGGCTGTGGGTTTTTCCGCCTCCAAAACCGGTTTGCAGGGAAATCACCCGGTTATCTGCTTCTTCGTTACCGTTCAGTCCACGAATAACTTGCCGGGCCAGGTTTTTTAATCCAGCAGTAAAATAGGTTTTTGGGAAAAACTGTTCCGGGTCAAGGTAAACTTCACGACCGGTTCCGAGAGCCACATCACCCAGGTTGGCGGCAAACACCGATTCATCCAGATTGCCCCGCTCAATGTCTTCGTGTGGCCTTACATTCATAAACCAGGGAAGTAACGGGCCTTTGGCAACAACTGGTTTTTCTTTGCCCGACGATTCAACTTTCACTTCCTTTTCAACTACTTTAATTTTCTCCGGGTAGAAGCTGATACGAATCATTTTTATCTTTTCAGCTATCTCATCCATCGAAATTGCCTGTAAAATGCGCACCATTGTTCCCAGTGCGCGAATGGCATCGTCCAGTTCAATATTATGATTGTGCGCCCAATCGTTCCGAACATCAACTATTTCTTCCAGCCACGTTGGTAAGCGGTTGGTTTGTTTTCCAAAATCGTTTTTGAAATAATGCTTGTTCTGTATGGCAAAATATTTTAAATGGCCCCAGTCAATCAATTCAACAGGGTCTCTTCCTTTTTTTAGTTCATTTTCCCAGTCCTTCTGATGATTGGGCAACAAACCTTCCTTATACACAATAGGCCAGTCGTGACCAAGGGATTCATGCATTTTTTCATAGACATATAGCCTGAATCCTTTCAGAAAAAGTTCTCCTGAATCTTGCAGTTCACGTCGTTGAGATTGGCTGATTTTCATATCTGTAAAAATTTCGATTAACAGTTATTACAATTCAAATTTTCCCTGTTCCGGTTTTTCCTGTTTGCTGCGTTGTGCATCGCGGATGAGGCTTTCCTTGTTTGCCAGCAGTCCGGTGAGTTGTTTGTGGTCGTCACAGCCGGGAGGCAAAACTTCGGCTATGGCAGTGCACACCCGCCAAAAAGCTGCATCCACCGAAGGAGCCACCTGAACCAGATATTCCACGAGGTTTTGGCGGTTGCCCAACTGGTAAAGCGACATGGCTTTGTGCATTTTATCAATCATGTACGAATCGGGTTGCGTACCCAGTCGCTGGTTGACTTTGCAACGGGCTTTGTACCCCGACAGGCTCTCCTTGTTCCCGGAAATTTCAAATACATGGTTGCGGTACAGTTCGGCCACTTCCACCGACAACCCCACCTGCGTTATGCGCATTACATCGTCGTGTTCGGTTTGGGTGAAGCCGAACAGGTTGAGCCAGCCAATGTAAAATTTAGTCACCTCATCGGTGTCGATGTCGCTGATAATGGCATTGAAAGCCGCATCGCGGGCCAGTTCGAGCAACTCAATAACGGTTACCGGTGTGCCGTCGGCTTTTTCTACGGTTTTGTACTCGCCAAACTCGCTTACGGCTTTGCCAAAACAGGCTGTAAGCAAATCAGCGCCACGGAAACCGTTGGCATACAATTCGCCCACTTCCTGTTTAATCCGCTTTTCAATTTTGGCTTTTACCTGTTTAAAGCCAGCATATCCTTCCTGGATGTTAGGTCGGCAAGAAACAGTTACAGATGAAGCCAATGCCAGTTTTTCCATGGCAATCATCCGGTTGCCCATCTCTGAATCAAATGGCCAGCTTCCTGTGATGTTCATATTTGAACCTAAAATGGAATTAACCAAAGTTGTCCAGGCTTCCGTACTTTGATGCGCAAACATGATGCTGACCACACCTGATGTTTGCTGTTCGATAGCCGTAAAAATTTGTTGTAATTTTTTCTCGAAGTGCTGCTTGGCTTTATCCAAATTTCCATCATGATGATGTTTCAGTGCGGTGCATTCCTCTGTTTTTGGGGTTTGTGGTGTGGCAAAGTTAAAGGGAAACACATCGCCCAATGTGCGTTTTAGCCACACATAAAAAAAATCTGAAATGTCAGCATAAGCAATGGCATCGTAATAAGGCGGATCTGTGATTACAGCGTTTAAATATTTTTGATTGAACTGATTTATTTCACCACTTGATGTATGATTACATGTTGATGAAATCAAAATATTTTCATCCCTAATGTATCTTGTAATCCAAACAAGCTGATTTAATGCACTCCCTGTAACATCTCCAAAAGGATTTCCTTCAGGATAATCAAATATCATGGGAATTGCTTGTCTGGAAAAAGGATGTTGAAGGTTTTCTCTTGAAACATCCCATCTTCCAAATGTTGTTAAGATTGGGGCAAGTCTGTCGATAAATATTCCTAAATAAGTTGCAACTGCCTGTTGATAATCAGTCAGTTCTCCGATTTCTTTCCATACTTCTTTCAGTTCTTTAAGCTGGTTCACAAAAGTTTGAATGGCAAGTAATTGACGACGGGAAAACATTTGGCCCCAGGTTTTTAAGCCCCATGTGCATGAAGGTAAAGCCTGAGTATATTTAACAGGCATGGGTTCAGTTGGACGTTCAATTTCATCGGGTAATTGATTTAAAATATTCAACTCTAAATCATATGGTAATCTGTAATTTTTACCATTGTCTCCTTCTTCAATTACAGCAAGTAAACGTGTTATGGTTAGATTAGACAGAAATTGTTTTTTTAAAGTTTTTACGTCTGTTGCATTCCCGCAGCAAGGGCAATTTAGATTTCCACGTGTCATCCAACCTTCTTGGTCAATTTCCCCCTTTTCTATTTCAAATTTAATTTCAGTACCATTGATTACCGGGCACAACCGCACTTTCTTTCCTGATTTATTTACGAGGTAAAATTGTTTAAGTAACGGAACTTCAGCCCGGCAACTGGGATTGGAGCATGTGCCTACATGTGCCCAGTAATAAGCAATAGGTTTTTTTCCATCCACTTCAGGATAATATTTTCCAATTTTTTTTTCTGAACCTGATAGCATTTGTCTGGCGTAGTATTCTACATCAAAGGCCAGTCGGTTTTTGACAAGGATGAAGGATGAATCTTGAATTGTAGAATGTTTGGAAAGGGCATCTCCGTATCCTTCCAGTTCAACAGTTTGATTGCCATATTGCAGGGTAGGTTCATTAACGTTGTAACCTTTAGGTTCTTCGGCAAAAACGGGGTATTGTTTTAAAAACTCATCGCGGGTATAGGTTATGGGTTTACCGTATTTCTGCGGAAATTCCACACTTCCGCGCTGAATGATGTGTGCCACCGGGTTAATGTCGTTTCCGAAAGTACGGCACCCCAAACGGGCTGCTTCCAGCGGAATGGCCCCGCCACCGGCAAACGGGTCGAACACCCGCGGCATGTGGTCGAGGTAGTTTTCTATAGCATTTTGTAATGCTTCCTCTTTTTCCTTTATTTCCGTTGTTTCCTTATGCCTGTCGGGAGTGGAATAAAGGTTGGTTTCGGCAGTGGTGATGGCTTGCCAAAGGGTGTTGTATTTTGTTTCGAGGGTTGGCAGGTTTAACCCCTCCGTCCCGGCAAGCCGTGACACCTCCCCTGAATCAGGGGAGGAAATTCGTGCTTCCAACGTGTTATGTGCTATAAATATGAGTTTTCGGGCGATGCCTATGATTTTTGGGTTGTTTTTGTTTTCCCATTTGATGAGGGAGCCCTCGGAAAGCTGTTTTTTTGAGGGTGTGATTTTGCCGGATTTTTCGTTGGCCACATATTCGTCGGAGAATTTGCCGATAAACATGAGCAGCCGGTTGCGCAGGTTATCTTCCATGGGGTCGATGGCAGCGGTGTGCGGAATGTCGTCGTAAGGTTTGTATTCTTTGCCAGCCAAATATTTGGCCACAGCCTGTTTAAACGAAGCCGGGCAGTTTTTATCATCCGGGTCGGGCACCAGGCTGGCAAACACCACTGCCCGGCATACCGGCAGCGGCCTGCGTGCCCACCACAAATGCAATGTTGAAATATGTCCGTGGCGGATGGATTTATCGCGTACACTCTCTGCCGATACCTCTTTTACCGGCATGGCCACTTCAATGAGTTTTTTCGGTTGGGTCATGATTGTTGTATTCCTTTCAATATCAGACTAAAAATGTATTTTATAGTTTCAATATCTTCAAAGTAAGCCTTATTGTAAAAATAGCGACTGATTTTTCCGGCTTCCTGATTCACTTCATTTTCCAGGATGCTCACTATGTATTTTTTCAGCGAATCGTATTCTGCCAAAAGTCTTCCGATGTCATAACCTGCCAGCCATGCTCCCGCTTCAAGAGTAAAATGTGTTTCGCTAAATTCATCCATACAATCTGGCAAAATTTCGTAAAACCGGTTATCGTTCATTTCAAAGTAATGAATCAGTATATCGTGAATATCATCGAGGTCTTTGGTACGTTCAGGCTTTTCATCGAACGAAATAAGCTTTAAAATGATGATGCCTTCCAATGGGGTAACCTGCACTGTTGTTTCCTCATCCAGTTTCATTTGGGAAGGTTCATTTAATACTTCTTTCAGTCCAACCACCGATAGTTCTGTTTTACGGTCGGTAAATTTTACGGTTCCTTTTTCCTCCACTTCACCAAAAGGCAAAAGGTCAACCACAGTATTGGTGGCATTGTAAATTATCCGGTAAGGTTCGGTTACTTTCCGAAATCCATTTTTCAACAATGAATGAAGCAGTTCTTCATAAAAATCCATATCGGGCAGCATAATGGCAAAATCGATATCGCCGGTACCTCTGCCGGGTTTTATCCCCTGTTCAGCCAGATGAAAATGCCTGGCTTGCGCACCTATCAGATACAGCGGGGCATTTAACTTTTTGCAGGAATCATCCACCAGGTTAAATACCTCTTTGAACCAGGGTGTAAGCTCTTTAAAATTCATGGGCAAGGTATTTATCCCAAATCATCCGGGCCGTTTCATAACATCTGTTATCTCCTGTATTCATTAAATCCACGAAAACCAGGAGGGGATGTACTGTATTTTGTTCCGGTTGATTTTTTGTATTCCAAAATGCCTTAAAAATTCTAACATTCCCATTTGGGTCAGGTATTAATTTGAGTTTTTTCATTAACTCAGTTCGTGTGTTATTTGTGTATAAGGTTAATTCTCCCGGCCGGAGGTAATCTGTCAGAATATCTCCGGCAGGTTCGCCTCCCCACCAGGTATTTTCATCTAATTGAGTTTTGCGATAATGAATAAAGTTTTTTTCATCTGCAAACCTGAATTGACCTATTTTAAGTGCGGGCTGCAATGTTACAGCATAGGCTTTCATCCATTTTTCAAGTAATTCCTGTTTGTTGTTTAGCTGTTTTTGGGTGCGGTTAACCTTTAATAAGAATTTTTCCTTTTGCAATCCGTGGTTTACATTGCTGATATTTCCGAGCCCTGTATCTGTTTTTTTTGCAATTTCCCGTTGAGGTTTGTTAAGCCAGTTTCCCTCTGTCAGATAAAGATAAACCACTTTCAGTCCGGTTTTTGTGAATGCCCTGTTGCCCGTTTCTTTTGCCAAATCGACGGGTTTATTGGCATCAATCAAAATGAACCAGTTTTCATTATTGATGAAAATGTTACCGTTTTTTTCCAGGTAGGCAATATTTCTTTTTCGCAATTCGGTTTTGATTTTTGGCCGTAAATAATGGACAACCAACAAAAATGGTTTTTTATTTTTGGCTACAATCTCCAAATTGGGCAATTGGTGCTCCCGGATTTCCTTTTTAATTTCGGTATTGAAATTTATTTCCCGATTTTTAAAAGTTAACTTTAAAAGTCCATCTGTCCCGGCCAATGGATTATTTTCCCAGATAAAATGAATGCCAGTCTCATCCGGGATGTTTTCTAATGCAGTATGTACAACTTCCTGAGTTTCCATGTTCACAAAATATTAACGCTCACGCAGGCATGAACAAACAAAAATAATGAACAATTTTTATTTTAACTGTATTTTTTCCATTCTTTTTCCTGTAAGAAATATTGTACTCCCTTCGTTTTCGTTTCAAATATCAGGTTTTTGGCCGGATTCTGAATTCTGACCAGCTCAGGTGTTGACTTACAGTTATAAACGATATAGAGCCAGGCTGAATCGCCCAACTGCCCCAGCCGGAACATTTCATTTTCTGAAACCATTATGCCGCCTGTTCCGCTTCTTCCCTTCACTTCAATATAACGTTTCAGTGATTCTTTGCTGGTACTGCGTACATCGTATCCCAGGTTTTGTGCGCCCACATCTTCAGGAAACCAGTCGTTTTTCCGTTCAAATTCCATGGCAAATTGTATAGCAATTTGTTCCACCTCATCGTCACGTTTCATACCGTAATGGTTCTGGTATTCCAGTTGATTCAGCGGAACCACAAAGGCACACCCCAACACTTCCGGTGTTTTTGGCGACAATTGTGTCATGGCTTCAAGTTGATTGTGACGAGCCTCTTTGCGTAATACCAGGTCTTGAATTTTATTCTGTTTCCTTTCTATTTTTTCATTGTACCGGTTCTCGCCCATCAGCAATTTTCCCTGGAGTTCGTTTATCTCCTTGTTCAGGTCGAAAATAATATCGTTGAAGGCTTCGTTGAGGTATTCTTTTCTTTTGCTGATGTCGGCTTCAATGCGTTTTTGTGTTTTTTCAAACTGGGGTTGGGTAATTTGTTTAAAACACCATTCGTGAATGATTTCCTCATTCACGGGTTCGGGTTTTTCTATGGTCTTGGCAAAATCTGACGGAGGTTTTAAGTCAATCAGTTTAGCCGGAGAGGTAAGATACAATTCATCTTCCTGATTTTGACAAACCAGATGAATGGCTTCATCGGCTACATTTTCCAAACCTTTGGAAGGCCGGTTATCTGTTATTTGCGATTTTACCAGGTAAGCCAGAAAGGATTTTGGGTCTTCGGGTGAAACCAGCACCGTCCCCTTCATCATTTCTTCACGGAACTGGTTGCGCACAACTTTCAGCAAGGCATCGAAAACCGGATTGCCGGGATTCACATAAAACATACGGCCACCAAAATTATTGAACTGGTAATCCAGAAAAATCTGTTTATCGAAACACAGTTTAAACCCTGTTAAATCGGCCAGGATATTATAGTCTTCCCTGAGAACATTCAAAACTTCTCCCGGAAATTTTTCAACTTCAAAAACTGAATGGTTGAGTGGAATAAGTTTCCCTCCAAGATATTGAAATGCCTTTTCGAAAAAACGCTGAATATAGATAGGTTGTAACCGCCGTTCGTCTGAAAGTTCCTTTAATTCTTTGGCGCCACTGTAATCAATATCGCTGTGCGCCATTTTTTTGGTTTGTTCGGCAATTTTTTTCTTTACATTTTCTTCGGTCAGGTTGGTTTCAATGGTCTGGTCAAATTTGGTTTCTTTTTGGTTGAAAGTGGAGTTTATAATATCCTCCATGGCCACTTCCTCAAAAATATCGGAAATTACATCGTAAACACGGTCACTGCCTATGTGTTCCCGAATTAAATCGAGTTTCCGCAGCAGCCTTTCCAGAACATTTCCTTCACGGGTATTTTGAGCCACCATATTAAAAACCAACACATTTTGTTTTTGTCCGTAACGGTGGATTCGGCCCATGCGTTGTTCCAAACGATTGGGGTTCCAGGGAATATCCCAGTTGATGAGGAGACGACAAAATTGCAGGTTAATACCTTCACCCGCAGCATCGGTTGCAATTAAAATCTGCGTATGACGTGCAAAAGCCGCTTGTGCTTCACGACGTTCCTCCACTGATTTTCCTCCGTGAATGGTAACCACTTCGTATCCGTTGTTTCTCAGACGGTCAGTAAGGTAAATCAAAGTGTCTTTATGTTCGGTGAATATGACCAGCTTTTCATCCTTTTTATCGAATATTCCCTGTTCTTTCAGCAGTTGATTCAACCGGGTGAATTTGGCTTCCTCCTGGTTGCTGTTATACAACTGTTCTGCAAATTCCATCAGGTTTTTCACCTGGTCTCTTTCTTCTGCCAACTCAGAAGGACTTTTAGCCGTGGTGAATAGTTTGAATTTTTTGGGGTCAGACATGATGTTTTCCAGCCCGTCTTTTTCATCATCGTCCAAATCATCGTAATCTTCGATGTTTGATATGTCAATATCCGGTTTTTGACGTTGCCGCCATAAGGCAGGATTGTCGTTTAATTCTTTCAGTAATTCGTTTAAGGCTTCATAACGCTTACGGATAGTTTTAAAAATGGCAAAAATAGAACTGGTTAACCTGCGTTGCATTACCATCAGTGCCAGGGAAACATGAATATTGGATTGTTCTTTCGCTTCCTCCCTTCTTCGCATGAGGTATTGGGTTACCCTATCGTAAAGTCTTTTTTCCTCCGGTGTTAACTTATATTGAATGGTTTTGGTAAACCGTTCCTTAAACAGCGGATTCCCGTTCCAGTCTTTCATCTGTTCCTTCAACCTGCGGATAAAAAACTTGTTGATGCCGGATTCATTGATTTCATTTACACGTGAAGTTACCAAACTTTCACTGGCAAAAATATCTTCGTTGAGCAGTTGTAACAGATTTTTAAAGGTGTCTGCCCTTCCCCTGTGGGGAGTGGCAGTTAACAACAGCAGGTGTTCGCATTTTCCCGCAATTTTTTCCAGGGCCTGTTACCGTTTACTGCGATACCTTTTTTGTCCGTAGTCAAAGGCACTTAGCTTATGCGCTTCGTCCACCACTACCAAATCCCAGCCAACTTCGCTCAGCACATTTAGAACATCTTCGGCCCTTATAAAATCAATGGATGTAACCAGTTTATTATTGGACGTAAAAATATTCGGATCGGCATTAAAGATGGCCCTGTTCACCAGTTTAAACGGCAGGTTAAATTTCAGCATCAATTCATCTTCCTGCCATTGTTTGGTCAGTCCGCCGGGAGTGATAATCAGAATGCGTTCTGCCAGGTCGCGCATCATCAATTCCTTAATAAGCAAGCCGGTCATAATGGTTTTTCCTGCGCCCGTATCATCGGCCAGCAGAAAACGGATATTCGGCAGTGGTAACAGGTATTTGTAAACGGCTTCTACCTGGTGTGGCAATGGGTCAATTAAACTGCAATTCACAGCAAACAGCGGGTCAAACTGAAAGGCAGAATTGATGCGTTCTGCCTCGGCAAACAGTTTAAACTTTTCCGGGTCG
Organism: Mariniphaga sp.; assembly: GCA_019429205.1. Taxonomy (GTDB): domain Bacteria; phylum Bacteroidota; class Bacteroidia; order Bacteroidales; family Prolixibacteraceae; genus Mariniphaga. The sequence continues at coordinate 10,352 of JAHYIT010000135.1, forward strand.
CCCGAAAAATCAAACATACCATCTTCTGAAATGATTTCAAGTGCAGGCAACATTTCGTTGGGCACCATTTTATTGTTGGTGATATTGGTATTGATGCCTGAATAATGGATAGATGTCATATTTCCCAAACGGGAAATCTTGTTGATTCTCACCGGTTCTGAAGGTACCAGATTTTTTATGATTTGTCCTGTGGCCAGTTGCATGGTTTACGTTTTTCCTAAAAAGCCACTAATGTACAAATTTTGGCTGGTTCCGTTTTATTTCACGGAACAAACTTCTCGTCGTACTCAAAAAGGCACAAAAAAAACACTTGCCTTAACAAGTGTTTCGATAATGTACCCCGGACGGGATTCGAACCCATGACCTACTGCTTAGAAGGCAGTTGCTCTATCCAACTGAGCTACCGAGGCTACTCTTTATTTAATAAGGTTGTTCTGGCAGTTGCTTCCTGCCTGCCGGCATGTATTCAGCTGAACTATCAGTGCAGCCTTATTTTTTGCGGTGCAAAGATAGGATTCAAATTACAAATAACAAACACTAAATAGCAAATATCAAGCAGCAAATAACAAATCACAAATAATATTCAAATCACAAAAATTTCAAATTGAAATTATTTGGAATTCTTGTAATTTGGAATTTATTTGAATATTGTAGTTTGAATTTTGATAATTACAACAAGTGAATTCCGTTTACCTTGCATTTTTCGAGCATCTCACCGGGCCAAATGCTTGACTGGATTTCACCAATATGTGCTTTGCGCAGGAAATACATGCACAGCCTCGACTGTCCGATTCCACCGCCAATGGTAAGTGGAAGCTCGCCATTCAGCAGCATTTTGTGCCACATCAGTTCTGTTCGGTCTTCCAGTCCACGTATTTTGAGCTGTTTAAGCATCGCATCCCGGTCAACGCGGATTCCCATGGACGAAATTTCAAAAGCACGATTCAGCATATCGTTCCAGAGAATAATGTCACCGTTCAGCCCTTTATAACCGTTTATCGTTGGTGTTGTCCAGTCGTCGTAGTCGGGAGCGCGGCCATCGTGTATTTTTCCATCGGGCAATTCGCCGCCAATGCCAATTACAAAAATGGCTCCGTGCTTTTTTGCAACTTCCGTTTCCCGTTCAAACGGGGTTAAATCCGGGTACATTTCGGCCAGTTCTTCAGTATGGAAAAAGGTAATTTCCTCGGGCAACTGTGGTTTGATTTCGGGATAATTATCCGAAATATAGAACTCAGTATTGACCAAAACGGAATAGATTTTACGAACTATTTTCTTCAGAAAATCAAGGTTGCGTTCTTCTTTAGAGACCACCCGTTCCCAATCCCACTGGTCAACATAAAGCGAGTGAATGTTGGTTAGCTCTTCATCCGGGCGTATGGCATTCATGTCGGTGTAAAGGCCGTATCCTTCTTCCATTTTCAGGTCGGCCAGCGCCATGCGCTTCCATTTGGCCAGCGACTGCACAATTTCAGCCACCTGGTCGTCCATTTCTTTCATGGGGAACGAAACCGGTCGTTCGATGCCGTTCAAATCGTCGTTAATTCCTGTTCCTTGTTTTACAAAT
>JAHYIT010000303.1 GCA_019429205.1 Mariniphaga sp.
GGTTTTCGGTCAGTTAACCTACACGGAATCGCAACCCCGGCAGGTAGTGCTTACCTGGCAAAATGATCCTTCCACTTCCATGACCATCACCTGGCGCACCGATATTCGCGGGGAAAAACACACCCTGCGTTATGCGGAAAAGCCGGATGCAAGACCCCGGAAGTGGAAAACCCTGGAAGCCGAAACATTCACATTTGATGAAACAAGTGCCTGGCTGCACACCGTTGAACTGAAAAACCTGGAACCCGGAGGAAAATATTACGTGGAAATCGACCATCCCCAATTACCGGACAAGTTTGCATTTCAAACTATGCCAGGTAAAAAAAACCGCAGGGAACTTGTTTTTCTGGCAGGCGGCGACTCCCGTTCCAGAAGGGATGTGAGAAGGGAAATGAATGAACTGGCAGCCCGGCAAAATCCTGATTTTGTCATTTTTGACGGCGATTTTATTAACACCGCCCTTAGCGAAGAACAGTGGGACGACTGGTTCGACGACTGGCATGAGCAGATGATAACATCCGATGGACGGAGAATTCCGGTGGTTCCTTCCATCGGAAACCATGAAGTTGCCGGTGGCTATCTTCAGCCTCGTGAAAATGCGTCGTTCTATTTTCATCGGTTTGTTGTGCCTGAACCCCGAACTTATTATGCACTAAAAATGAGCCCTGATATGATTTTGGTAACTCTGGACTCCGATCATATTTTTGATATCACCCAACAAACCCAATGGCTCGATAAAACCCTGCTGGAGCATAATAATTTCACGTGGAAACTGATTCAGTACCATGTGGCCGCCTGGCCAAGTGTCCGTGATTTTGAAGGTGATCTGCCTAAAAAAATCAGGGAACACTGGATACCCGTTCTGGAAAAACACAACGTTGATTTTGTCATTGAAGCACACGATCATGCCTACAAAAAAACCGTACCTATCCGGAATAACCGGCAGGACGATGAAAACGGAATTGTTTATCTCGGTGATGGAGGCTGGGGCGCACCTGTTCGCGATGTGAAAAATCCGGAGGAATTCTGGTGGCTTGACGAGGCGGTAAAAATTGACCATTTCTGGAAATTCACCCTTTCAAAAGATGGCCGGAACCTGAAAGTGGATCCAATATTCAGACCGTCCGGAAAATCGATTTCGCGTACGAAATAAAATTCAAAATTACATTCCTCCTGACCAATTTACAAAACTATTCTGATTCCGGTCAGTGAATTTTACCTGATTTTCCTATATATTGCAGGATATTTTTACATCAACGTTTGAATTCTAATTTCTGAAATATAAAAAATCAAAGTATGAAAAATCTGACTGCGTTTATTTCTGTTTTATTTCTGTTGGGTTCCCTGTATGCCCAAAGCCAGCAACGTCCCGGCGAACAACCGCCACCCGAAACCGGAGAACCGTTTAAAGTGGGAATGGCAGGTTACACTTTTGTAAAGTTTGATCTGGACAAAACCCTTGAAACCCTTGAAAAATCAGATGTGCATTACCTGTGCATCAAAGATTTCCATTTGCCGTTTAACAGTACCGACCAGCAAATTGCAGAATCCATTGGCTATTTCAGAGGGGTTATTGCCGCAACAAAATAAAAACTCAACAAAAATGAAATTAAAAGTTTATACTATCGTATTGTTCATCGCTGTTGCTTTCCTTTTCCAGGCGTGCACTGAAGTTGAAAAAACAGAAAAACCCGTCAACTTTG
>JAHYIT010000136.1 GCA_019429205.1 Mariniphaga sp.
CAACGTAATTAGCGAAGTTGGTGAGCAGAATGTATTCACCAAAATCTTCAAGCTTTTTTCCGGTATAACGCGGAAGCCAGTTATCTACAATTTCTTTTTTTGTTTTCATTTCCCTATAATTAAAGCAGAATCGTTTATTTTGTTCAAAAATGCAGGTCAACACAAAAGTACATTTTTCCGGTTGGCCTGCAATATTTGTTTACAAGTTAAGTAGCGAAAAAAGTCGATGCAGGAGTTAAATTTACCCGTTTACGAATTCAGGATAAAAACAGAAGGGTCGAAAAAATATATTTTCGATTTGGTGCGCAAGCGATTTGTTTTGCTAACACCTGAAGAGTGGGTGCGGCAACATTTTATCCGGTATCTAACTGAAGAAAAAAAATACCCTGAATCGCTGATGGCTGTTGAGAAACAAATTACACTGAACGGGAAACTTTTCCGGTTCGATTTACTGGTTTACAGGCGAAGCGGCCAGCCGCTTCTAATTGCCGAATTCAAAGCTCCCGGCGTGAAAGTTTCGCAGGAAACGTTCGACCAGGTTGTGCGCTACAACATGGCGCTGAAAGTGGAAAGGATAGTGGTTTCAAACGGTTTGCAGCATTTTGTGTGCGAGATTGATTATAAGCAGAATAATTATAAATATCTGAGAGAAGTACCCGGTTTTTAAATTCCACTTTTCAGAATCAATGGAAATTTGAATTATCTTTGATTTATGGAAATAAAAAAGTTGACAAAAAGAATAAAACAAGAACTGCTTCAAATCGAACCCAAAGCAGAAATCTATCTTTTTGGTTCAAGGGCAAGGGGCGATTTTAAAAGTGATTCTGACTGGGATGTTCTGGTTCTTTCTCCGCAAAAACAAATTACTTATGATTATGAACTTAAATTGCGGGAACCGATTTTTGATATTGAACTTGAAACTGGTGAAGTTATTTCACTTTTAATTTATTCGAAATCCGATTGGGAAAGCAAAAAAGACATTTCTCTTTTGTTTCATCAGGTTTCCAAAGAAGGTTTGAAAATTTAACATGAGAAAGGATTATGATGATCTTTTTGATTTTAATCAGGAATTAACAGAACATTTAATAGAACCAACAAGATTGTTCATCAATTCAATTGAAAAAATTTGCCTGCCAAATAATTAAATTCCTGGCGTATCTTTCCCCGGAAAATGTTCATACCACTCTTTCCAGAATACCTGTACTTCGGTTTTCATCTCTTTTGCCAGTGAAAGGATGCCGATGAGGTTGGGAATGGTCATTAAAGCGATAGTGATGCCCGATAAAGTCCATACGATGGTAGTATCGGTAAACGAGGCCAGGAAAAAACCGAGCACATATAAAATGCGATAGTAAATAATACCTTTTATTCCAAACAGGTAGGTCACAGCACGGTCGCCGTAATAAGACCAGCTTATGGCCGTGGAAAAAGCAAAAAGCAGCAGACCAATGGCCACAATGTATTTTCCGTAATCGCCCAGCCAACTTCGTGTAAAGGCTACCGTAGTGAGAGGCGCACTGTGTAAAAGCGAGTTGCCTGTGAGGTAAATTCCTGTCTGGCTGACAAGTTTTCCTGAATTAAATGTAAGGCTTCCGGTAAACGGCCCGTTGTTTGCCCAAACCATAACATCTTCGGCCACCGAGCGTGCATGTAAAATGGTTGGCTGGTTCTGAATGATTCCTTCCGTAACTTCGAGATTTCCGTTTAAAAGCGGCAGATTGGTTTCTCCTGCCAGGAATTCATACAGTTTTTCCTGGTCGGCAGGTTTTGATTCATCGTATTGATCTTCAAATACCAGCAAATCGGTTTCCTGGAAACGGTTGGGCAGTTTTTCGTTCCACACGCCGGACGAGAGCAACACCAAACCGGTGAGTGTACAAATAATAATGGTGTCGATAAACGGTTCGAGCAGCGCCACCAAACCTTCCGAAACCGGTTCGTGGGCCCGGGCAGCCGCGTGGGCAATAGGTGCAGAACCCTGGCCTGCTTCGTTGGAAAACAATCCCCGGTTAACCCCCCGGTTAAAGGCAAATGCAATACTCCCACCCAGAAATCCACCCACGGCAGCCGTTCCGGTAAATACATCGCCAAAAATGGCTGCAATGGACGGAATGATATTTTGATAATTGAATGCAATAACAAGTATGGCGCCTGTAAAATAAATTAAGGCCATAATAGGAACCAAACGAGAAGTTACTTTAGCAATGCGTTTGATTCCGCCAAGGATAACCATTGCCAGCAGAACAGACAAAACCGCTCCGGTAAGCACATGGTTTAATCCGAAGGTTTCGTAAAGTGAATTGGAGATACTGTTAATCTGTGGCAGGTTTCCGGTGCCAAACGATGAGAAAATGGTTGCAGCAGCAAACAGCGCGCCCATTACTGCGCCGGTTTTAATTACCCTTTTATTTTTCAGGTGAATGTTTAACCTGCTGCGCATGTAGTACATGGGTCCGCCGGCAATGGAGCCGTCGGCTGCTTTTTCCCGGTATTTGTGCGATAATGTAACCTCAACGAATTTGGTAGTCATACCCACGGCAGCAGTCATTAGCATCCAGAAAAGCGCTGCCGGCCCCCCAAGGTGAATAGCCAGTGCAACCCCGGCAATGTTTCCCGTACCAACTGTTCCCGAAAGGGCAGTGGTTAAAGCCTGAAAATGAGAAGTGTCGCCCTCGTCGCCTTTTTTGTCGAATTTCCCCATTACAATACGAACCGAGTGCCTCAGGTAGCGGAATTGCGGAAATTTAAGGTAGATGGTGAAAAACAGACCGGTGCCGAGCAATAAAAAAACGAACCATTGAGATCCGCCTATCTGATTATCGATGATTGATAAGAAATTGTTCAATTCGTTCATTTCAGGTTCATTTTTTTATATTCCGGCTAAAAATAGCAATCTATTTCATAAATTAGCAACATAATTTTTAAAAGTAAAGATCATGCTGCCAAGATTTCTTTTAGCCGACAATTCATTGGAAACACCCGAAACCATTTTTGTGGTGCATACCGAAACGCCGCGTTTTATCATTGAAGCCGACATCGACGACTTTGAAAGTAACCAGCAAATTCACTGGATTGATGGTGAACCGGGCGATGAGAACTTGATTGCCCAATTGATTGACGAAGCCGAGGAGTTTCTGGAGAAAGAGTTTGAAAACGAAGAATTTCTGGACAGCGATGAAGAAGAATAAGTTATGGAAACCACAAGTCAGCCTAAAAAACTTTACCGCTCCCGCGACCGGATTCTGGGTGGTGTGTTAGCCGGCTTTGCAGAATACATTTATGCCGATAAAACGGTGGTGCGACTGGTTTATGCCCTGGTTTCCATCCTTTCTGCCGGTTTTCCGGGATTACTTATTTACATTATTGCCTGGATTGTTATTCCTGAGCGGCCTTTGGAGCATTAATCCTGGTTTTTCCTGTTTTTTTTACCACCAGAAAAGCGCCTGAAATTACCAGCGATGCGCCAAAAATGGTTGCCGGCGAAAACCGTTCGTGTGCAATCCAGTCCACACTCAGGTAAGTCAATATGCCCATCGTAATGAAAGTTATGATGGGGTTCAGAAAAATAATGACGCTCACTTTGCTGGCTTCGATAAACCTCAGTGCCTGCGCCAGACAACTGTAAGCAATCAGCGTATTCACTCCCAAAAAAACCAACAGCAGCCACCAGTTCCAGTGCAATTGAAACACCGGCGCCAAATTAATTACCGGAAGATAAATAAGGGTGGGGAGGCCAAACAGAAACAGGTTGAGCATGGGTGCAGAATATTTTACTACCAGTTTTTTCTGCATTACCGCGTAAACCGTCCAGGCCAGAGCGCCGCTCAGTGTAAACAACACACCCAGATTGTACTGCTCTTTTCCTTCGAAAAATGCCCGGAGCTGGTCGTTGTAAAAAAAGGCAAACCCGGACAGTGCAACAAAAAAGCCAATCATCTGCAGCCGCGAAAGGCGTTCTTTAAAAATGACAAATCCCGAAAGTGCCAGCATCATAGGGCCAAACTGAATGAAAAGCTGTGCATTGCTGGGTGTGGTGTATTGAATGCCCAGCATAAAACCCAGGTAATTCCACGAAAGTGCCAGAGCAGCAATAACAAGCAACAGCGGAGGTTTTACCAGAATTTTCAGGGAAGAAGGGTTACGGTACAACTGCCACCCCAGCAAAAAAGTAAATGCCACAAAAAACCGGAACCAAACAATGGTTTTCGGATCCACTTCGCGCACGGCAACTTTTAGCGCAATGGCCAGAAATCCCCAGAAAAAAGCGGTAACTGCCGCGTAAATGATTCCTTTGGTTTGATTGGACATTTTAATTTTAAAAAGAAAACGTTACTTCCGCAATTCGGCGCCCAGCTCGCGCCCGAAGGTTGCAACCAGCTTTTGTATGGTTTTGTCGATTTGTTTATCGTTGAGCGTGCGTAAATCATCGCGCAGGATGAAACTTACCGCGTAAGACTTTTTACCTTCAGGAATGCCCTGGCCTTCATACACATCGAAAAGCCCGACCTCGCGCAAAATTTTGCGTTCGGTTTTGTAGGCCAGTTCCTCAATCTGCCGGAACTTCACCTGTTTGTCGATGAGCAGGGCCAAATCGCGGCGTACGGCAGGGAATTTGGCCAATTCCTGAAATTCCACCTTGTGCTTTCCCCTGTGCATCATCACCGCTTCCCAGTTGAAATCGGCGCAATACACCGGCTGTTCCACCTCAAACTTTTTCAGGAACTTTTTCGCCACAATGCCCATTTCCAGCACCGTTTTATTGTTTTCCACGTAAGTTAGTCCTTCAGAAAAAAGTTCGTTCTGTGTTTCCGAAACTTTCAGCATGCTCAGGACAAATCCCATCCGTTTCAGGATGTTTTCGGCGATGGATTTCAACTGAAAAAAGGAAGTGGATTGTTGTTCACCGGTCCAGCTTTCAGCTGATTTGGCTCCGGTAATAAACAGTCCCAGATGTTCTTCCTCGCGGTAACTTTTTAACGGATTTTCCTTCTGTTCGGTTCCTTTAGAAAAGTAGCAATTGCCGAATTCGTAAAGTTTCAGGTTTTTGTTCTGGCGGTTGGCGTTATATGCCACACATTCCAGTCCGCCGAAAAGCAATGTTTGCCTCATGCCTTTCAGTTCGGCGCTGAGCGGATTCAGCAGGTTCACAGTTTGTTCCGCTTTATATTGTTCCAGACCTTCGTAATAATTGGCTCTGGTAAGTGAATTTGACCAGATTTCGTTGAACCCCTGCGCTGTAAGCATCTCAGCCACCAGGTTGCGTACCTGGTCGGGGTCGGGTTGTTTGGCATATTGCAGCGATGATTTTACCAGCGACGGAATTTCCACGTTGTTGTAGCCGTAAATGCGCAGGATTTCCTCAATCACGTCGGCTTCGCGCTGCACATCCACGCGGTATGGCGGAACAAGCAGCGACAAACCGGTTTCGTTTTCGTTTTCAATGTCAATCTCCAATGAGGTGAGAATATTTTTGATGGTTTCGGCTCCCAAATCTTTTCCTATCAGTCGGGTGATGTTTTTGTAAGAAACCTGAACTTTAAAATGTTCAGCCGGTCGCGGATACACGTCCACAATTTCCGAGGAGATGGTTCCGCCTGCAATTTCCTTAATAAGCAAAGCTGCCCGTTTGAGTGCGTAAATCACGCCGTTGGGGTCGGTGCCGCGTTCAAAACGGAACGACGCGTCGGTGTTCAGTCCGTGCCGCCGGGCCGTTTTGCGGATAAAAACCGGGTCGAACCAGGCGCTTTCCAGGAATACGTTTTTGGTGCTTTCCTTCACGCCTGACTTAATGCCGCCAAACACACCACCAATGCACATAGGCGTTTCGGTGTTGCAAATCATAAGGTCGTCTTCGTGCAGTTCACGTTCCACTTCGTCGAGTGTGGTGAATTTTGTTCCCGCTGGCAGTGTTTGCACCACCACTTTTCCGCCGCTAATTTTATCTGCATCAAAAGCGTGCAGCGGCTGACCGGTTTCAAAAAGCACGTAGTTGGTAATGTCCACCACGTTGTTTATGGGCGCGTGGCCAATGGCTTTCAGCCGGTTTTTAAGCCAGCCGGGCGACTCTTTTACCGTTACGCCCGAAATGGTTACCCCGGAATAGCGCGGGCACGCTTCCGGGTTTTTTATTTCCACCGGAATTTCAAGGTCGTGGTTGTCAACTTTAAACTGGTCAACCGGAATGCGCAGGTATTTTGTGGGTTTTGTTTTGTTCAGAAAAGCGGCCAAATCGCGGGCTACGCCAATTTGCGAACCGCCGTCGATGCGGTTGGGCGTGAGGTCGATTTCAATCACCCAGTCAGATTTTACATTGAAATATTCTGTGGCCGGCGAACCGGTTTCCACCGTGTCGGGCAGCACAATGATTCCTTCGTGGTCGGTGCCGATACCGATTTCGTCTTCGGCGCAAATCATGCCTTCGGAAACTTCGCCGCGAATTTTTACCCTTTTCAGCGTAAGTTCCTGGTCGCCCATGTAAAGCGTGGTACCCACCGGCGCCACCACTACCTTTTGGCCGGCAGCCACGTTGGGTGCGCCGCAAACGATGTTCAGCAGTTCGCCGGCGCCAATGTCAACGGTGGTTTTGCTCAGGTGGTTGGAGTTGGGATGTTTTTCGCAGGTAATTACTTTACCCAAAACCAGTCCTTCCATGCCGCCTTTAACGGTTTCCACCTCTTCCACGCCGGCCACTTCCAGCCCGGTTTGCGTTAAAATTTTTGCCACCTCTTCGGGCGATTCATCCAGTTGGATGTAATCTTTTAACCAGTTGTACGATATCTTCATAATAAAAAAATGCTTTGCCGTTTTACGAAGCCACAAAAATAGAGATTTTAACCGGAAAGCGGGAGGATACGTTTCAATAAATTCTGAAATGAATTTTTGTAGTTTTTTTTCTTCTGATGTTGTTCCGGCTGATTCAGCTGGTGACTCGGAGTCACCAGCTGAATAATCCACCTCAGTCCATTCAACAAAAAAAACAAATCCGCACTTGTTTATTCCGATGGCAATCCCTAATTTAGCTCCCGTAAAATTTTAAAAATCAATAAAAATGTGGATTTAAAAATGAACAAAGTGGTTCCGGTAACGATTAATGAGCCAGACCATTATGTGAATTTTTTGATTAGGAAAAGGGTGTAAAAGAAATTTTGAAAAAATAGAAACGATGCGTACCGATAATAAAATAATATTGGCAGAATTAAAAAACCATTTGATTCGAAATTATGGCAACTCTGTACAAGATGTTGTTTTATTCGGGTCTCAGGTTCGTGGAGATTCGAATAAATATTCAGATTATGATGTTTTAATCATATTAAAAAATGACTATTCGGGACAAGATGAAAATAAAATTCTGGATTTATGCTATGACATTGATTTGAAATATGATATTCTGCTGGATGTCCACATTATCTCCATTAATGAATTGGAAACTATCCGCGGGAAACAACCAATTTTTACCAATGCTATAAAATCTGGTATTTACGCATGACACTTGAAAATGAAGACAGGAAGAATTTAATTTTGTATCGTTTGGAACAAGCGGAGGAAACCATTCAGGATGTTGAATTATTGATTGAAAATGACAGGCTTCGCTCAGCGGTTAACAGGATTTATTATGGAATGTTTTATTCCTTACTGGCATTAGGATTAGCCTTTGAATATGAAACATCAAAACATGCGCAATTAATCGGTTGGTTCAACAAAAAATTCATACATGGTGAATTAATCGATTCAAAATACGGAAAAATAATCAACAAAGCATTTAACCGAAGGACAAAAGGCGATTATGATACTTATGTTGTATTCGAAAAAGAAATCGTACTTGAAATGCTCGGGGAAATGAAAGAGTTTATCTCGGCAATTAAATCGTATTTGAATAATAATTAGACCGTAAACGGTTAACAAATTGCCCTAAAGTCATCACTTCATAGCAAATCCACGCCAGCGGTGGCACTTTACCGGCGTTTATAAAACCTTCATATTTCAATCTGTTTTCTCTTGGTTTTTTGCTGGCAATGTCTAATTTAGCTCCCGTAAAATTTTAAAAATCAATAAACGACCGGAAGCCGATGTTGAATTCCGAACAGAGAAATTCAAAGCTGGTACATGCCACTTCTACTTCACTTTGCAAGAACGAAAAGGTAAGGGCAGAATTAAATTATTAAATACCGAAGGATGATAATATTTGAACTGGGAGAAAATTAAGTATAGTTATGGAGTACAGACAACATAGTTACCAGCAAGGCTAAAAAAACGTACACAACTCATAGATAATGAAACTATTTACAGTTGACAAAGAAGGAAAATTGATTCAATATAAAGAGCATTCTTTTGGGATTGATAATAAAGAATCTGACCTTGAGATTTTATTAGAGAATAATCCAGAGTGCTTTTTTGATGATGGCAAAATTCTTATAATTGGTCGTCAAGTATTGACAAATTTAGGCACTTGGATAGATTTATTGGGTCTTGATAGTTTTGGTAATACTGTCGTGATTGAATTAAAACGAGGTAAGACACCACGAGAAACGGTATCTCAATTATTAGAATATGCCTCTTTCATTGATAACTTGGATTATGAACAATTAAATCTGATTTATCAAAATTATATCGGCGAGGAATCATCTTTAGAAACATATCACCAAGAATATTTTGATTCTATTGATTCTGATAAAGTTTCGTTTAATAAGGCATCTAAATTAATGGTTGTTGCACAGGATATTAGCCCTTCGATAAAGCAATCTGCCGAATATTTAAGAAGAAAAGGGATAGATATTTACTGCATGGAGTTTAAGTATTTCTTAAATCATGCTTCAGAAAGAATGATTGCAATTGATTTTGTTGTTGGCGAAGATACTTTTATCCGAACGGATTCAATAAAATCAACTGCTCAATTACCCAAAGTAGATGAAAAGAGATTTTTAGATTCATTGGATTCTTTTGGTAAACCTGTTTTTCAGCAATTATTTGATTTTGCTAGAGCAAATGGATTATTGATTCGTTGGGGTTCAAAAGGATTTTCGATAAATGTTATAATAAACGATGGATTTGTTGGATTATGTTTTGGTTATCCGCCGCAATCAGTATTTAAACAAAGTATTTATACTGGATTTGAAGAGATAAGGAAAAAAGTAAATAATTCAGATTCAATTATCGAGTTGTTTAGGTCGGAATTAGAGAAAACCAATAAATTTATGTCGGCAAAATCCAATCTAAAATGGATTGTAGATAGGCCAACAGATAATAATGACATTAGAAACTTTTTGACAATTTTGAAATTGATGATAGATAAAATTCGCGAAAATGAATTAAAATAAAGCCCAGCAGGTAACAAAGGCTCATAAAAAATGCCGGTTTAAGTGGGTTTTCGAGCAATTCGTCCAGCATCAAAGTTCGTCAAAATTTGATAGGACAAAGCTCCTAATCCGGTACGTTTCATTCCTGCGAGCGTTATTCCTCTCTTTTAAAATGCTTTAAATGAATAAACTGATTATTGTTTTTTGCGCTTTCGTTTTTAGCGGATGTAATACAGAAAGATGAGAATTGCCGGCAAATTACAGGAGCAAATGACCTGGCCGTAATCAGTTATGCGATAACAGGTGGGTGGGAAAAGTTTGATTTTGAGGGAATCAGACCCTATTGTTCCTCTGAAAGCCATTTTGACAGTTCGGTGGTTATTCTGAATGCAAATTCAGTATTTGGTTATTTTTCTCATCAGGAAAATGTTCCCTTCAGGATAAACATTAAAAAACCGAAGGAATTTTATGGCGCAACAAGTTTGCCCCGGGCCAAACCCCGCTGGCGCGGATTTGCAATCCGTGTCCTGTTTCTTTCCCATCCTTTTTTGCAGTTCTCCGGATTTTACAATTCCATAACCGTCCGGTAAAAATTCTATGCTTATAAGTTTAAAATTTTATGCTGTAAAAATTATTTTTTATAAGCACAGAAATTTTTTCTATAAGCATAAAACCGGAGCCTCTGATGGAAAAAACAAAGGAACCTAAGTGTGTGCCTGAAAATAAGGATTTTATTGGCGCTGTCTCCTAAACTTCCAGGGCACAACTAATCATAAAAGCGGAACAGTAAGAATGGATAAATAAATTGATTATTTTTGTACAAATATTAAAATCATGAGAGCTGTAGAATTTAAATCAAAAATAAAGAATAACCGGATTTTGATTCCGGAAAAAATTCAACCTGAATTAAACGCAGGAAAGGGAAAAGATATCAGGGTTATTGTTCTGGTTGAAGACGCTGACATTTACGATGATATGATTTTTCGCCAAACAGCACAAGATCAATTTTTAAAAGGTTATGCCGATTCGGATTCAGTTTATGACAATTTCTGATTATGGATAAATTGAATTTCGGCGATATCGTTCTGTTAAAATTCCCCTATACCGACGGGAAAACCTACAAAAGAAGACCTGCATTGATAATTAATGACTTCAGCGATGGTGATATTATTGTATGCCGGATAACAAGTCAAATTTACAAAACGGAATACGACATTTTTATTGACGATTGGAAAGGTTCCGGATTAAAATTGCCATCTGTGATTCGTGTTCATAAAATTGCAACCCTTGAAAAAGAATTGGTTGAAATCGTCATGGGACAAGTTGATAATTTTACAAAAGGAAATGTTAAGACGATTTTTTCTAAGCTGTCCGACTGAAGTATCAGATGCATTAAGAGGTAACCCAAAAGAAAAAATTCTATGCTTATAAGGCCCCACGACTTTTGAAACGAACATCAAAAAGAATTACTTCAAGGCACCAGGTGCAGCGCACCCAAAAACCTGCCCGGCAACTGACGGGTTTATAGATTGAGATTTGAATGATACCATGAAGGTGCAGCGCACCGCAATATCTCTTGGATAATCTGGATCAAGCTGACCCCCCTCGGATTCGGGTTTAAATTTGAATGTTTTCAGACTAAAATTTGGCTGACATTCCGGCGGGCGATGAATAACTTTGTTATAATTTAACCGGAGAGAGATTAAGAGCATAGGTCTTTTTTTTTGGAATGGAATGACCAAAAAAAATCCCCTCCGCCAACCGGTGGAAGGGAAATTTTTTAGAACGGTAAATTTTCATCAGCCGGTTCCGGTTTTGGTTTCCTTTTTCTTTTTCCTTTCGGAGCTGGTTTTTCTTCAACAGCCGGTTCAGCTTCTTCTTCGTGGGAGGTAACCCAAGCGGTGTGTGTTCTGCCGAAGCGGTCAGGTTCCCTTAACGGAGCCATTTCAAAAGTGAAGTACTCAACGCCTTCGAATTCATGTTTGAATTTCAGAACGTCTTCAACCGGGATGGTCATTCTTACTAATCCAGTGATGTTGGCATTTTCAGTGCCTTTTCCGATGTAATTTTTTTTGTAAGTTTTCATGATATAAAAGTTTTAAATTAAAATTCATGCAGGTACAGACACATGGAATCAGGGCTGCAATGGAGGAACTGGAATACCGTTAAGACCCGAGGCCTCGGGTTAGGCTATGCCGGGAAAATCCATTGCAGTTTATTTACCCTGAAATTCCATGTGGCACCTTAGCATGTGATTTTGATTAAACTTCATGAAAACCACAAAAACCATCGGAAAGGGCACGTGTCAACAAACAACGATAAAAGAATGACCGGTTAAAGAAGTGATTCAAACCATGAAGGTGTGTGTTTTACTGAAATGGTCAGAGACCCAGTCAGGCAGTATGCTAAAACGGTGGGTATCCATGATTGCAGTACCGGTTGTAAAAACACAGTTCCGGGAAAAAGAAACAGATACTTACGGCTGGGGTTCTGTTTAAAAAATCCTGTTGCGGCGGGGTTAAAAAAGGGAATGAAATGCAGTTATCTAATTATATTTTTAATTCATCAAT
>JAHYIT010000137.1 GCA_019429205.1 Mariniphaga sp.
CTGGCTGCAAAAGCGCCCGCTCCTTCGTGCCTGATTCCAATAAATTTCAAGTTGCCCTTGTTTTCCTGTCTCCGCAGGGCATCGGCCAGTCCGAGGTTTGAATGTCCCACCATTCCAAAAACGGTGTCAACGCCCCAGTTTGTCATGGTTTCAGCCATAATATCAGAAACGGTTGTTTCATGTGGTTTCTCTTCCGGAACGCCAACATAAATCCCGTCATCGCGTTCTTCAACTATGTAGGGTTCAACGCCATCGTCGTAACCCGGAACTTTGCCGGAACATGGGTGATAATCCCAGCCATGCCAGGGACAGCGCAAAATACCATTTTCAATGCTGCCTTCGCCCAGCGGGCCGCCCTGGTGCGGACAACGATTGTCGAGTGCACAAATTTTTCCGTCGAAATGCGAAAGGGCAATTTGTTTATGCCCGGCATTAACAGTCATTACCCTGCCATCTGCCAGTTCGTCTTTATTTTCAAGCACTTTGTGCCAAACGATTTTTTCACCCATTATTATATTTTTTTAAATATATGATGCCATTTTTATGAAATGGCGGTGGATTTATCCCAAACAATTTGTACACCTCAGCCGGAATTCCAAGATCAGCCAAATAAACCTCAGTGTCTGCCGAAAGATTTAGCAGGATTTTTTTAGGCGCTGCGAGGGTCAAAACTTTTGATGCGTTAAAAGCAGAAGGATTCAGTTCCCCGAGAAAACCGGTTGGAATATCCAATGAGATTCTAATCGCGGCGCTTTTGTTGGCTTCTTCCACTCGTTTGAGTAACTCCGGCGCCAACGGAAGCTTTTGCGAGAATCCGAGGTAGGCATCTATCCAGACATCAGGATTTTCGACGGGTTCTTTTTTTGCACCAAATTTCAATGCACGTTCCAGTTGCATTAAGGGAAGTGGTTTGGTTATTTCGGTGAAAAAGTCGAGAAAAACGCGAAAGCCCCAGGCCGAAAGCCGGCGAGCTGCCACCAGTCCGCCGCCGCCGTTGTTGCCGTTGCCCACACCAATTTTAATGATTGAACCAGGCTGCGCCACTGTTGAGATGAGCCGAGCCAAATGTAACCCGGCATTTTCCATCATCAACCCAATGGGGAGGTGATAGTTATCCACGGCATAATAATCCATTTTGCGGAACTGCTCCAGTTCGAGCGCCTGTTCTTGCGTAAATTCAATTTCAGGAAAATTCATATTCTGTTTTTTTTCTCCCGCTGATTTCGCTGATTTTCGCAGAAAGTTTTATGTGTTAATTTCTTTCTTATCTGCGTTTATCTGCGTCATCCGCGGGAAACAATTCTTATTTCTGTAATGGTTTCAAATCACCATCAAATTTAGAGTGACAGGTCGGACATTCAAAACTGTTGTTTCCTTTTTTCAGGTGGATTCCCTTCAAATGGGTAACCATAAAATCCTGAATAAAAGCATAATTTGCCTGATGATTGTTTACATCAATTTGTTTGTCATCGTACAGTTCGCGGATTGTGTTGTCGAATTCCTGATGCCCCCAGCAATTGGGACAAAGTCCTTCGGGAGTTTCCCCTTTGGTTTCTTCGGCTGGGAGTTTGAAGAATGCGATAAGTTTTTCAATCATAACTTTGTTCCTCCATATTCAATTCCGGTTAAATAATGCATGTCACGGTTAAAGGTAACCAAATCGTCGCGGTTAAATTTCCGAAAATCATCGTGGCCACATGCCCGCGCCACCACTTTCATCAGTTCGTTTACGGCCAGTAAAAATGTACTAAGCTGTTTTGCCGAAGTTTCGATAATTATACGCTGACGGAGGTTTTCCTTTTGTGTGGCAACCCCAACCGGACAATTATTTGTATGACACGCACGCATTCCGAGGCAGCCAATCGCCTGTAATGCTGAATTGGACACTGCCACGGCATCGGCGCCCAGCATCAGGGCTTTGGCAAAATCTTCGGCAGTTCGCAGCCCGCCGGTGATGATGAGCGCTACATCTCTTGCGCCCGCTTTGTCGAGGTGTTTGCGCGCCCTGGCCAGCGCCGGAATGGTTGGCACGTTAATGTTGTCGCGGAGGATTTTGGGAGCCGCACCGGTTCCTCCGCCGCGCCCGTCGAGGATGATGTAATCGGCACCCGCTTCGAGGGCAAAATCAATATCTTTTTCAATGTGGCTGGCGGCTATTTTAAACCCTACCGGAATTCCTCCGGTTTGTTTTCTTACCTCATTGGCAAAATCAGCAAAATCCTTGGCAGTAAACAAATCGGGAAAAGCGGCAGGGCTGATAGCCGGTTCGCCCTCTTTCAACCCCCTGACTTCAGCAATTTCACCTGTTACTTTATTTCCAGGAAGATGTCCGCCGGTTCCGGTTTTTGCGCCTTGTCCGCCCTTAAAATGAAAGGCCTGTGCTTTTTTTACCTTGTCCCAGCTAAATCCGAATTTCCCGGAGGCTAGCTCGTAAAAATAGCGGGAGTTGTTTTCCTGCTCTTCGGGCAACATGCCGCCTTCGCCGCTGCAAATACCGGTTCCAGCCATTTCTGCCCCTTTCGACAAGGCAATTTTTGCCTCGCGCGACAAAGCTCCAAAACTCATGTCGGAGACAAATATTGGAATTTCGAGCACAAGCGGCTTTTTGGCATTTTTGCCAATAGTAACTTTTGTGCCCACAACCATCTCATCGGTTAACGGGCGTTTCCATAACTGAGCGGGGAGAAATTGAATGTCTTCCCATTTGGGAAGCGTATTTCTGTCAACGCCCATGGAAGCTGAAAACCCGTGATGCCCGATATTTTTCAGGCCGTTTTTTGAAAGTTCCTTAATGTAGCCAGTGTACGGTTCAGTCGATTCGGGATGGGTATCGGCATAAATTCCCTGGTATTTTTTCCGGTTAAAAGGTTGGGGATGTTCTTCGAGGAAAGCATCGATTTCAGCTTCATCCACCCAAACAAATCCATCTTCCGTTTTTGCGGTGAATTTATACAGGGCTTCTTTATTATTGTATTCAGAAACGCCTGTATCAAGTCGGTAATCCCAGCCGTGAAGCCCACAAATCAGGTTGTGGCCTTCCACATGTCCGTCGGCCATTAAAGCGCCGCGGTGGAGGCAGCGGCCATACAACACCGAAATATTCCCATCGTAAAGGACAACCACCAGGTCGAGTTCGTTTACCACGGCGTGAGTGGGTTGGCGGTCTTGAAGGTTTTTAACTTCGAGGAGTTTAATTGGATTTTTCATGTGTAACTTTTTTTCTCCCGCAGATTTCGCTGATTTTCGCAGAAGATTTATTTGAAACCCTTATTCTTATCTGCGTGTATCTGCGTCATCCGCGGGACATTTTTAAATTTTATTTCATCTTCTCAACTAAATTGTCAATTCCAGTTTTAAAAAAATCTCTCACCAAAATGTACTGTTCTTTGGTTGTCTGTTTTTGAATAATATCCGAAACTCCCAGTATGGATCCGTTCCAGTTGGGCATCATCCATTTTCCGGCGGGTAGTTTTACCGGTTCATTTTCAATTTCAAGTGGATTTTCAGACCAAAAGCTGAGGTAAAAATAAGGTTCGGGAACCATGCTGTCGGGAATGGCCAGGCCAAGTCCGATGGTTTTTGAAGCCCCGCCTTTTTCAACTCGGGCGACAGTAGCAAATGTTCCGGTATCGAAATGGTGAGGCCAGATACGCACCGGCTCCACATCTGAAAACCGGGCAGCCAGCTCACTAATCAGCAATTGGGCATTGTGGCGGTAACGGATGTTTTCGGAAACAGCATCATCACTCTCAATTGCAAAATATTTCCCTTCTTTTAGTCCACCGGTTGGCAACTCGTATGGTTGCTCGGTTTTTAACTGCGAGACATTAATTCCCAGGTTTTGCAGGGCTGTTTTAAACTCTTGAAAAACTTCCTGAAAGGTTTTTCCTTCAAGTGAGATTTTAGCTTTTACAATTTCCTTTTCATCTAAAACCTGCACCGAAAAGTTTTTTAGATGCACACCAACTGCCCAACCATCGGGATGAGAATTTCCGAGCAGCATCTCTTTTTCAGGAATGTATTGCATGTTAATGTTGCTGCCATCCGGTTTTTTGGGGATGAGGTAGCGACCTGCCAACGCGATAACCTGCGCGGCAAGGTACTGTTGAAGAAGCACATTCTTCAAATCGTAGTTGAATTCATGGGATAACAATTCCCAATTGTTCATTTTTTCCATATTTAAATATTTATAAATTCTTTCACCCACATATTTACCGGTTTTTGCTGAATATTTCCGGGTGGTTCAAACTGTTCGATTTCTCCTTTATTCATAATTGCAACATGGGTTCCCAACGTGAATGCTTCGTGTAAATCGTGGGTAACCATTATAAACGTTATTTTCAATTTTTGGTGCATTTCCTTGATTTCATGTTGCAGGTTTCGTCGCGTGATGTTGTCGAGGGCGCCAAAAGGTTCGTCCATCAATATGATTTCGGGTTGCGATGCCAGCGCCCGTGCAACGCCAACCCTTTGCTGCTGACCACCACTTAATTCCGATGGAAAAGCATTTAACTGACGTTCATCAAAACCCATTATTTTTGCCAATTCGTTTACCCGTTTTTCGCTCGCCTGCTTTTCAACTGCCGATATATTCAAAACAAATGCAATATTCTGACTGACAGTGAGGTGTGGAAAAAGTCCGCCTTGCTGAATGACATAACCTATTTTCCTCCGGAGTTGAATTTTGTCCCAACTTTCCAGGTCTTTGCCCATCACTGTAATCTTGCCCGAATCAATACCGGTCATCCCATTCATCAATCTCAGCAACGTTGTTTTTCCGCAACCACTTGGCCCGATAATGGTTACAAATGCCCCTTGCGGAATCTCCAGCGAAACCGCATTCAGCGCTTTGCTTTCTGGTTCGTAGGATTTGGTAACGTTTACTATTTCGATAACAGGATTGTTCATTCTCCGGTTTTATTTCAATAATTTGTGTTGTTTCAAAAAATTAGCTGCAACTTCGTCGGGTGATTTTTTTTCAATTTCGACCTCATAATTAAGCTGAAGCATTGCTGAATCGCTGATGGTATTTTCCAGCCGTTTAAATAATCCTTTCAATTCAGGATATTTTTGTAAGGTTTCATTCCGGATAACAATACCTGCCTGATATGCAGGAAAAAACTGTTTGTCATCTTTCAATACTCTTAGATTCATTTGCCTGATTCGCGAATCGGTTGAAAAGGCATTGATAACATCGACTGTATGATTTTCGAGTGCCTGAAATTTCAGGTTGATATCGAGTTCTACCTCTTTTTTGAAGTTGAACGGATAGACTTTATTCAGTCCGGCAAAACCATCTTCGCGCTCAAAAAAATCGAATTCAGCCCCAAAAATGAAACCATTGCTTTTATTAGCCAGTTCAGAAAAAGTATTAATCTTTTGATTTTGCGCCTCAGATTCAGGAAGCGCAAGTGTAAATGTGTTGTTAAATCCAAGCCTGCACGCCCATTCCAAATTGAATTGTTCAGCATACGTTTTTTTTAACGCCGAATACAAACTATCCGGATTTTTCATTTGTGGCTCTTTCAGAATAAATAACCACGCCGTTCCTGTATATTCGGGATAAATATCAATTTCTCCTTTTAACATGGCCGGATGGATGTTGGATGTCCCCCCGCCGATGCCAAATTTCCGGGTGACCTGAATATCGGTATTGTTTTCAACAAGCTGCGAAATGATTTCGCCTAAAATATATTGCTCGGCAGTGGGTTTTGTAGCAACAACAATTTTTTTGCCCGAGGAATTGCCTGGTTTTGGCAGGAGCATGAAAATGAATAATATCGCGAGAATTCCCAACCCGAAATATTTCAGGAAACGACTTTTTTTATCCGTCTTTTTCACTTTTGATTTCAGTGACTTTTCGATTGCCCCGATTCCCAAATCGGCAGCCAGCGCCAGCACAGCCACTGCGATTGAGCCTACCAGAATAAGCGACGAGTTGTTGGTGTTGATTCCGCGGTAAATGGCCTGTCCCAAACCACCGGCCCCGATAAAAGAGGCCAACCCGGCCAGCGCGATGGTCATTACAACCATGGTGCGGAATCCGCTTACAATGGTTGGAAAAGCCAGTGGCCAGCGAACCATCGAAAAAACCTGCCAGGGCGTGGCGCCCATTCCTTTTGCGGCATCGAGCAGGTGCGGGTCAACTTCGTTCAACCCTGTGTATGTATTTCTGATTACAGGCAGCAAACCATAAATTACCAGCACCACCAGTGCATTGCCATAACCTATTCCAATTAATGGGATAAACAATCCAAACATAGCGATTGACGGAATGGTATATAGAAAATTGACAGTCCCTAAAATAGCCTGTCTCCATTTTTTATAATGAAGAATGGCAATTCCGGTTGAAATTCCAATAACAGAGATGATAATAATGGCGGAGAGGCTAAGCAGAATGTGCTGAACGAGCAGTTCGTAAAGGTAATCGCGACGTTCGGCGATGGTTGTGAAAATATCGTTCAGCAAAGTCATTTTATCTGTTTTTTATTCTTTCTCCCAAAGCGAATCCACAAAATAGTTCCGCTGGTCAGAGAAGTTTTGAACCACTTTAAAACCATGGTTTGATGCCAGTCTTTCAATGGTTTGAAAATCGTATTTCCGGGAGCGTTCCATAAAAATGGCCTCCCATTTTTCAAAATGGAAGGATTTTTCGAGTGTTCTTATCTGAACGGTTTGTTCAGTTTTCGAAATCAGAAAACTTTTTACCTCGCCGCTTTGCGGATTGTAGGTGGTTTGCTGTTCGAACTTTTGAATGTCGAAATCGGCATCCAGTTCACGATTCAGGCGTACCAGGTGGTTCAGATTGAAACGGCGTGTGTGACCGTGCGGGTCGTTGTACGCATCCATAATTACCCGGGGCGATTTTTTCAGGTCGAAACCAATCAGAATTTTGTCGCCGGTATTTGAATATGCTGCAAGCTGGCCCAGGAATTCAGTCGTTTCTTCATCAGAAAAATTCCCGATGTTCGACCCCAGAAAAAGGATGGTTTTTTGAATGGAAGCATGTCCGTTCAGGCTTTTTAACTTTCGGAAATAGTCTCCGGTTTTGGCTTCAACCTGTAAAGTTGGCAACTCTTTTTTCAGGCTTTCTACCAGTTCGAGATTGGCTTTAGCGCTGATATCTACCGGAGTGTACTGAAAATTAGTGGCCTTTTCAACGAGGTATTTGAGCAGGATTTTTGTTTTTAATCCATCGCCCGAACCCAGTTCAACCAGATTAAACAGCTTGTTTCCGGTGCTGATTGCCTGCGTGATTTCCTCTTTTTGCGATGCAAATATTTCATGTTCGCAATCGGTGAGGTAGTATTCTGGCATGTTCATGATGTCCTGAAAAATCCGGCTTCCTTCGTCGTCGTAAAAATATTTCGACAAGAGGTATTTAGGGTTCGAGGAAAGCCCTTTTAAAGTATCAGTTGCCAAGTGTGAAAGAAGTAATTTTTGTTCCATAATTTTATATTTCTCGCAAAGGCGCAGAGGCGCAAAGTTTTATAAGTTATTGGCTATGCGCGTTATCCCGTCTTTTATTAGTTTTTCATTAAAATTTATCAATAATCCAAGTTTTAATCCGGTAACCTTCAAGTATGTAAGGAGTTGTTTAGGGTGAACAGGCGCAATTAATTCAACTGATTTAAGTTCCACCACTACTTTATTTTCAACTATCAAATCGGCGCGAAACCCAATATCCATTTTAATCTCTTTCCAAAAAACCGGAATTGATTTTTGACGGTCTACTTTTAATCCCTGACTTTGCAGTTCAAAAGACAGAACTTCTTCATAAACCGATTCCAGCAAACCCGGACCTAATTCTACATGGATATTGTAACAAGTGTTTACAATAATTTTTGCAATCTCGTTTTCAGTCATGATTTAATAGTTTTTTTCTCTTGGCGTCTTAGCGTCTTAGCGAGAAATTTTCATTCGGCACACCGGTTTCAAACCGGTTTTCCGGGTCGTTGCTCCATTCGAACCAGCCGCCATCATAAACCGAAACACGCGGCCAGCCCATCAGCCAGGCATTAAACCAGGCTTCGCTGCCGCGCCAACCTGTTCCACAATAAAAAGCGAGATGTTTGTCGGGAGTGATTCCGTTGCGTTTCCATATTTCTGCTGTTTCATGAAATTCGCAGGTTGTGTGGTCCACGTTGCGGTAGTTTTCCATGTGGTAGGCATCGCTGCCGCAATCAGCAAACACAGCCCCCGGAATGCGTCCTTTTGCTTCGATGTAATTATAGCCACTCACTTCTCCAATATACTCCGGGTAACTGCGTACGCAAACCAATTCGGCATTGGCGGCAGCAATCATTTCTTTGGCTTCGGGCGTATCGACAGCCAGTTCTGGTTTTTGCGGAATGGAAACGCCAAAATCGGACACCGGTTTTTTGGGTTCGTCAGTAAACGATGTTTCAAAACCGGCATCCTGCCACGATTGAAAACCACCGTTTAGTATCCTGACATCCTTCACGCCGGCGTACAACATGATAAACGCATTGCGGATGGCGCCAATGTCGCCGGCAGCGCTGCCCGGGAATTCGTCGGCATTGTCGGGGTCCATGTATTTGCCATACAAAACCACGGTGGTATCGGCAGTGATTCCGTGCGCTTCGAGCGCTGATTTCAGTTCTTCCGGCGAACGGCGGTTCCATGTTTCAGGCGCTTCCAAAGCCAGCGTATCCATGTCAATCGCCCCCGGAATGTGTCCGCTTAAATAGGCTTCGCGGTTGCGGTAATGCGAATGGACAAGCACAAATTTGTCATTTTCATATTCAGCCGGCTTACCACCTGAAATCAATTCGTTTACCCATTCTGCTGAAACCAGATTTTTGTAACGTTCAAGTTTCTGCATGGGCAAATCAGGGTTGGCAGTCCATTCATTTACAAAATGAGGATAAACCGATACATTTTTATAGCCCGATTTTTCAAACCGTTCGGCTACTTTTTGGGTTTCTTCGGGCGAATATCCGTAAATAATGATTTCGTGTTCCGGAAGTATTTCCTTGCGGCGGACTATTTCAATCCAATCGATGTATTTTAACCATTTTGCAGGCAGGCTTTTTGCCCTGGCAATGTGGCCGCCACGCATTTCGTTTTTTAGTTTCCAGCCGTTGTAAGCCTCCACCGGCCGGACATCTACGATTTTTACGTTTTGTGAGGCCTCCCCAACCTCCCGGCAATCCGGGACAAGCTCTCCAAAGGAAGGGCTTTTTGATTCAGACAATAAAGTAATTATCTCTTTTGTAGTTTTTTCAATGACCATAAAAACTTAATTTGAATTATGCGATATTATTAATTCGTTTATTCTGAGTGCAAAATTATTATTTCAATTGATTTTAGTTGGCAATAGGCAAAAAGGCAATTGTCTTCACATTGCCATTTGCCAAATATTTCCTCCTTTTGCCAACTGTTTCCCTTTGCCAACTGCCAACTGTCTTCAAATTGCCAACTGCCAACTATCCTTTGCCAACTCATTGCCTGCCATATCATTCTTCCACTACCTGAACACCTTTCCAAAAAGCTACGCGCCCTTTAATGCTTTTAGCTAATCCTGAAGGTGTTGGGTAATACCAAACAGCATCTGGGTTAACTTTTCCATCCACTTCGAGGTTATAATACGAGGCGGTACCTTTCCAGGGACAAACGGTGTGCGTTTCGCTCTCTTTTAGAAACTCTTTTTTTACTGAGTCAACCGGGAAATAAGCATTCCCCTCCACGTTAACAATGTCGTTACTTTCGGCAATCACTTTGCCATTCCATATTGCTTTCATTGATATAAGATTTTAATTTGACGTCAATTTACTTATAAAATCCTGTCCGGTCGGAATTTTTGTTGCAAAAGATTGTTTTTTATCCACTATTTCAGAAGAAAATTCTGTAAAGTTTTGCTGAAATTTCTGTTTCGGTTTAATGAGCAGGCGCAATGACTGGTCGTAAGTAAAGTAATTCCAAGACCAGTTGAGGAAAACAAAAAAGCGGTTTTTTACCCCCATAATGGTAAACAGGTGTACAATACTCCAGAGAGCCCAGGCCACAAACCCACGCAATTTAAACCCGGGTAAATCGGCTACGGCACGGTTGCGGCCAATAGTGGCCAGCGAACCTTTGTTGGTATATTCAAACGGGAGTAACTCTTTTCCGGCAGCCAGCCGTTTCATATTTTTAGCCAGTAGTTTGGCTTGCTGAATGGCAGTTTGCGCCACTTGTGGATGGCCGTTCGGATATTTTGGAGTTTCCATAAGGGCCAGGTCGCCAATGGCAAAAATGTTCGGGTATCCTTTTATTAAATTATTCCGATCAACTAAAAGCCTTCCGCCACGGGCAATTGTTGCTTTTGGTAGCCCTGCAATGAGATTTGCTTTGATACCTGCCGCCCAAACCAAAGTTTTGGTTTCAAATGTGGAGCCATCGGATAAGGCAGCTACGGTTCCGTCATATCCGGTAACACGGATTCCGGTTGTCACTTCCACTCCCATTCGCTCAAGGTATATTTCCGACAGTTCGGAAGCGTGGTTCGACATGGCCGCAAGCAGCTTGGAAGATTCAAAAAGGACAATCCGCATTTTCGACAAATCCAACTCAGGATAGTCTTTCGGGAAAATATATTTTTTCATTTCGGCCAGCGCCCCGGCAAGTTCTACTCCGGTTGGGCCCCCGCCAACAATGGCAATGTTCAGATATTTCTCCATCTCCTGCTCATTCTCCTGAAGCAATGCTTTTTCAAAATTTTCAAGAATGGTGTTTCTGATTAAAATGGCATCGGAAGCCGATTTCATGGCAAGGGCATTTTGCTCTATTTCAGCCTGCCCAAAAAAGTTGGTATCGGCGCCGGTTGCCAGCACCAGAAAATCGTATTTCAGATACCCAATATTGGTTTTCACCTCATTTGTCTCAGGTAAAATTTCCTGAACTTCCGCTAAACGGTAATGGATATTTTCTTCTTTCTGCAACACTTTGCGCAGTGGGAATGATATGGCGCTGGGTTCGAGCCCGGCAGTGGCCACCTGATATAACAGCGGCTGAAACTGGTGGTAGTTGTTTTTATCCAGCAATACCAACTGGTAGTGTGCGCAAAGCGATTTTTGCACAAATTTTAACCCGGCAAAACCTCCGCCAACAATTACTATCCGTTTTTTATCAACATCAGGGATATTGGGTATATACTTTTTCTTTGTCATGATTATGTTTTTATGTTAATGGCTAAAGCCCGAGTCATCTGTGGCTTTTTTTTTGCCCCCGGCTTCCCCGGAGGGATTCCCACGGAAAAGCCGGGGGTTAAAATAAAATGGGAACAAAACCCCCGCTTTAGCATTTAATTTTATATTGAATCGAGTGCCGCCACGATATCTTCAATGGTCGAGCGTTTTTTATAATCGGGGTCGAAATGGCGCCACACAATTTTCCCTTCAGTATTTATAACATACGTTGCAGGTATGGGTAAACGCTGGCTGTCGTCGGAGTGCGCCTCTTTCAGGTTGGCGCTGAGCATGGTATTGAAAAGTGTTCGGGTAACCACGCCCGGAAGAAAAGTAACATCCCAGGCATCGGCAATTTTGTACCCCTCATCAAAAAGCAAGGTAAAATTTGCACCTGTTTTCTCTGCTGTTTTTTCCAGAAATTCAGGTTTT
>JAHYIT010000138.1 GCA_019429205.1 Mariniphaga sp.
TTTTAAGTAAAAAAATTCTATTTTTGCATCAAACCATTTTAACTTTAAGTCATGAATTTATTTGTAGTAGCAGGATTTATCGGACCACAGGAAATAATTATCATTTTAATTATTGTACTTCTCCTTTTTGGCGGTCGCAAAATTCCCGAATTAATGAAAGGCCTTGGCAAGGGAATGAAAGAGTTTAAAAAGGCCACCAAAGAGGGAGACGACGAAGACGAACAGGCCGAACCCGGGAAAATTGAAAAATAACCCGTACTAACATTTTCCCAAAAATCCCGTTGCTGGTCAATCCACAGCGGGATTTTTGCATCTATTGATATTATTTTTCACATTATCGGCATGGTAAGGTTTTTGTTGCAATAAGGTCGAACTAAAAAAACAGACAAAAATGAAACGGAAAGTAATCCTTCCAATTTTATCATTCTTCATATTAACAACATTTATTTCCTGCAAAAACGACGGGAACACCGGATTATCTAAAAATGTAACCGGAAGAGCCGGCGAGTTGGTTGTAGTAATCAGCGAAGAAGCATGGGAAGGAAACCCGGGAAAATTGCTGCGTGAAACGCTGGCACAGGAACACCTTGCCCTGCCTCAGGATGAACCGCTTTTCGATTTGGTGAATGTTCAGCCTCAGGGTTTTAAAAGTATTTTTAAAACAACCCGCAACATTATTCAAACCCGCATTTCGTCCAATGTTGATTCGTCCGGAGTTACATTTCAGGATAATGTTTGGGCAAGCCCGCAGGCAACGGTTATCATTCAGGCTAAAAACGAAGAAGAGTTCAAAAAACTGTTCAACGAAAACAAAGACCAGATTATGTCCTATTATCTGAAAGCTGAAAAAGACCGGCTTGCCATGAATTATAAAAAATACTATGACCGGGGAGTTTTCAATGTATTGAATGATAATTTTGGAGTAACTATGAACATAGCACCGGGTTTTCAAATTGCCGAGGAAAAAAAAGACTTTATCTGGCTACGCTACGAAACCCCGGAAATTTCGCAGGGAATTGTTCTTTATACATTCCCTTATGTATCAGACAGTGCCTTTATGGTTGATTATCAATTAAAAGTTCGTGACAGTATTTTACGTGCCCATGTTCCCGGCCCCACAACCGGAAGTTTTATGGCAACTGAAAGGCGCATAGAACAAATCAACAATTTCCGAGAACACAGCGGAAACTATGCAGCCGAAATGCGCGGACTGTGGCGTGTAGTTAATGATTTTATGGGCGGGCCATACATTTCACTGGCTGTGCTTGATGCCGCCAGGCAACGTGTTATTGTTGCTTACGGTTACGTTTATGCGCCAAGTAAAGACAAGCGAAACCTGTTACGCCAGGTGGAAGCCATGGTTTATTCACTTAAATTGAATAACCAGGCCGAAAACGATAAACTAAACCAACAACAGATTGGTGTAGATATTCTGCCTGAAAGCGAATAATCAAAACACCGCTTTTACAATTTCTTTTACGTTATCGGAAATCCCATACGTGTAAATATGCAGGGACGGTGCATTATTGGCCACCAAATCTTTCGACTGGTAAATAGCCCATTCGGTACCTACCTGCCGGGCATCTTCGTTATTGTTGCATTTGGCCAGTTCTTTCGACAATTCCTGTGGCAAATCTATGCTGAAAATTTTTGGCAACACCGTTAACTGGTTTTTCATATTAATGGGCTTTATCCCCGGAATAATCGGAACTGTTATACCCAATTCGCGACACTTTTTTACGAAATCGTAATATACCTTGTTATCGAAAAACATTTGGGTAACAATATACTCGCCACCTGCATCCACTTTTTGTTTCAAAAAGAATAAATCCTGATCCATGTTGGGCGCTTCAAAATGCTTTTCCGGATAGCCGGCCACGCCAATGCAAAAATCGAGCGGGGTATTATTTTTCAAATCTTCTTCCAGGTAAATTCCGTTTTTCAGGTTTACAATCTGTTCAACCAGCTTGCTTGCGTTGGCATGTCCTTCCTTTTCGGGTTGAAAAACGTGCTGGTTTTTAATACCATCGCCCCGAAGTGCCAAAACATTTTCAATGCCCAAAAAATGCAAATCGATAAGCACATGTTCCGTTTCGCTTTTTGTAAATCCACCACATAAAATGTGGGGAACTACCGGAATGCCATACCGGTGCTGAATAGACGCCGCAATGGCAACTGTTCCGGGGCGTTTACGCACCGTTCGCTTAACTATGGAACCATCGGGTATTTCCCTGAACTCTACTTCATCGCGGTGTGTGGTAATGTTGATGTACTTGGGGTCAAAATCCACCAGGCTTTCAATTGTTTTATAAATACGGGTGGCCTCGTTCCCTTTTAACGGAGGAAGCAGCTCAAAAGAAAAAACTGTTTTTTCCGAATTATTTATGATGTCGATTACTTTCATCTATTCTGAATTATTTCCGTGCAAAATTAATAAAACGAAACTTTTGAGAAGAAAAAAAATGTTTCTGTGAAAAAATATCCAAAAAAATCACAAATATGAATTACTCAAAAAGATTTATCTCTCCGCAGCGCATTCCTCGAAGCCCTGTCAACCAGGGTGAAAAGCCTGTGGATTTCATCTTTGTGCCTGGTTGGTTGATGCCCCCGAACTTTTATTAATTTATAGGCAAACATATCGATCAGCCTGAAAAATTCAATGTACAAATCTGAATTACTGATTTTCCTGTTGTTTTTTGAATAGTAATTATTTTTCTCCAAACGCCCATGCCTTCTGTTTAAGTTTATTATATTTTGTGAATCAGTATAAATTATTACCCGGTTCCCGTCTAAAGGAATTTCATTAAGTGCCCACAGCAAAGTTTGTAATTCGAGTTTTGTTGACGAGGTTTGTTCAAACCGTTTCACTTTTACCTGTTCTTTCAGCGTTTCCGGTGAAGGATTGAGAGCGGATACAACAAGGCAGGCGCCATAACCGGTTTTTGATTGAACATCAACACTCCCATCAATAAACAGTAATATCTTATTCATGTTGCAAAACTAAAAAAAGCCATGTAGTTTTCGAAAATAAAAATTTACCAATTTACTATAAATCAAAAACTTTAGTTGTACAACAAGGAATAATTTCGATAATATGAATTAATTTCTGCGGCAGTCAGTCAATATTTTACAGGCTGCTTTTTTGTTTGATGATTTTTCCTTTGAAGTAATACACCTTATTTGCAAATAAAATTTTAACTTGCTAAAGGTTTTAACCATAAAACCGAAAGTTACTAAAAAACCGGGAAGGTATGCTTCTGTCTTTAACAACTATTGCTGTCGTTATGTCGGTCATCTTGCTTTATTTTAATGCAAGACAAAATTCAGCCACTATTTATCTTGGTATTTTCTTTTTGCTGGTAAGTCTTTATTGTTTCAGCCAATATGTGCTTCTTTATTCAAAATCGGTATTACTGATTAGTATTTTACTCTCCGGCTTTGCATTTGTGTTTTCACCGGTTTACCTTATAGGGCCTGCACTTTACCTTTATGTCCGAAGTGTATTAACTGATAATTCACGTTTTAAAAAAAGTGACCTTTGGCATTTGCTTCCTATGATCATTTATTTTGTGGCAGCACTACCCTATACATTCGGACCTTTTTCTGAAAAAGTTGAAGCTGCAGAAAATGCAGTGGAGAATATTGAATTCATCCGGGTTTATGCTGCCACGTTTTTATCTGAAATATTTTCGGTTGAAGCCATTTACCTGAGTCGCCCGGTATTGATATTGTTTTACACTTTATGGGCTATTGGACTGTTTTTGCGCTACTATTTTCAAAAAAAGTTAACCACTGTTTTTTCCGGACAATATTTTGTAGCTAAGTGGTTAAGTCTGCTGTTAGGATTTTTTTTAGTACTTGTTGTCACGCATACCCTGCTTGTAATAAAATTTTTTGCATCGGACTTTCCTGAATTGTTTTTTTCACTGAACTTTTTAAGAGTTTTATCCGGAGCCGGACTTATTGGGTTGTTTGTTACTCCATTTTTTTTTCCTGCAATTTTATATGGCTTACCAAGGGTTCCTGAATCAGCAATTGACAAGTTACAGCGGGAACAAAAAGAGTTATCTTTAAAAGAAAATGAGAGAAAAAACACAAATCATTTTGAGTCAGGTTATCTTAATCTCATAAGCCGCAAAGCAGATTCATTCATGAAGGAACATAAACCTTACCTGCAGTCCGATTTCAACCTTTTACATTTGTCGGTGCAAATTCAGGTTCCTGCTCATCACCTGGGATATTTTTTCAGGGAAGTAAAAAAACAACATTTCATTGACTACCGGAATGAATGGCGAATTAATCATGCCAAAATGTTGATAAATGAAGGCAAGGTTAACGAAGTCACGCTAGAAGCGATTGCTTCCCTTTCAGGATTTTCAAACCGCAACTCTTTTTATTCCACCTTTAAAAGATTTGAAGGAGTTTCACCAGGCGCTTTTGTGAGTCAAATGAAGAGTTAGCCGGAACCCGTAAATCCCTTTTTTGTATCATTTTTATAAAATTGATACAAGGAGTCCGTTTTTTTTAATACCCTCTTCATCTAATATTCGGAAATTTATCTGTGATTAAAAAAAAGTCAACTATGTCAATCAACTGCGGTTTTATCATCAAAATTTCGCAGGTTTTACCAGTAATGATGACTGCAATGGTTCTTGCCTTTGCAGTGTATTTATAATTTCATTTTTAAATTTCTTTATTTAATAATTTAACTACCATGAAAAAGCAGATTTTAAAAATCGGTACATTATTGTTTCTGATGACCGGATTAACCATGGGCTTATTTGCCCAAAGGATTTATCCCAATTTTACATCCAGTGTGGTTTCTACTTCCGATTATTATGTACAGGTTAATTATGCAGGACTTATGACAGGTGATAACGATTGCAATGGCAACAGGGCTAAAATGGAATTACTATTTTATCCTGGTGATTCCGTTTTCACTACAATTGTAAATCCTGCCAAACCCGATGGTAATTTCAGTTTACCAGTGGGACCGGGTTTTTATCAACGATGTACTTTTACATATAAAGAAGGGAATCCGGATCAATGGGGCGCCTGTTATAAATGGCAATGGTCACACTCGAATCCGGAAACAACATCTCGTGCAATTTATACATTATCAACTGTACCAATTAAATCACCTGAGAACGTGACTGCTTCCGGCGAAGCGTATTTCGATAAAATCGTTCTCAGCTGGAGCAAGGGAAGCGATATCCCTGATACCCTTTTTTATATGCCTGGTGTTGGAAATTTCCCGGCAACATTTTATGGCCTGGAATACAGAATTTACAGGGGAGTTACAAATGATCCGGCACAAGCTGATTCGATAACGACTTTGCCAGCAGACGCACGTTCCTGGACTGATAATACCATTGTGCCAAATGACCAGTACTATTATTGGGTAACTACATACACCAATCGCTGGAACGGGCACGAATCAACGCGATTGTCCGGCAACGCTGTCCTTGGAAAAGCTAAATCTTTCTCAGTTAATGTTTCAGACGGAACATATACAGGAAAGGTAAAAATTGACTGGAATGATCTCTCCTCATTTGCCGACGAGATACGCATTGAAAGGAGTGTTCCCGAAAGCACGACAAAGGATGAAGTGGACATCCTGAGTAGAAATTCAACTTCATATTATGATTTGGATATCATACCCGGTTACAGCTATACTTACTATGTAACACCGATCAAATCAGGAAGAACATTCACGGCATTATCCGATACAGGGTACACAAATCCAAACGGAACAATTTCCGGGTATGTAAAATCCCTTCTTAATTCAGGTGTAAGCGGCGTAGAGGTTTGTGCCCTGTTGCTGACTGATATCCCGGATGGGGCAATTGCAGTGCCGCAAAACGGGTACTGTGCCACAACAGGTGCGGACGGACGTTATGAAATCCGTAACATATATTATTACGAAAGTGCTGAATTTGCAATTGTCCCCTCCAAGGCATCTTCCAACTTCACGCATATTTTTTCGCCCGACACCATAAAAAGAACGCTCGATATTAGTGCAAAAACAAGTACGGGTGCAGATTTTACCGATGAGAGTTCTTTTACTGTTGCCGGAAAGGTTACTTTTCCAACCTCCCCCAATGGAGTTACCTGTGGAATACCTAATGTGGAAATAAAGATAAATGACCAAAGCCGCGGAGTTTTAACAAAACCAAATGGAGAGTGGGATTATCCAATTCAGGAAGAAGGTACGTACACCTTCAAACCGGTTTTTCTTCACCATCGTTTTGAAAACAGTTCCGGTGCAACATCAACAACCCTTAATGTCAGCGGGAATATTGCCAACATCGACTTTATAAATAAACAAACAGACAATATTGAAGTGCGGGTACAGGGTGGATGCGGTGATCCCGTTTCAGCAAATTTTGTTAAAGCTGCTATTAGAATTACCTCACCCGGTAACTGTTACGATGATATTAAGTACACAGATGCAAACGGAGTGCTTACACTGATGAATATGCCCGCAAGAGATTATAATATTCAGGTTAAGGAGTTGGACCCTGTAAATTCGAACGTTATGGACCAGATTGGGAACAGACCCATTGCTGTTAACCTGACCAAACGGGATACGGCAGACATCATTTCAACACGCGAAACCATGACCATCACTCCCGAAAAAACAACTGTTCTTCCCGATGGTTCAACAGTAATCACTCCTCCCGACACGACTTATACCACAGTCATAGACACAACCCGCAGTGAGGTCATTCCTGCTGCAGATTTTATTTATCATTCACCATTAAGAATATCAGTTAATTTTGAAGATGCCGGAGCAACTGTCGTCAATTGTTCGGGAGACCAAATTGTTTTAATGGAACAGGGCGTACCTTATCCTTTGGTTTTTGAAGTTGTGGAAGTGCTTGGTGATTGTCCGGTG
The DNA here is from genome assembly GCA_019429205.1 of Mariniphaga sp. GTDB lineage: Bacteria > Bacteroidota > Bacteroidia > Bacteroidales > Prolixibacteraceae > Mariniphaga. The sequence continues at coordinate 6,899 of JAHYIT010000138.1, forward strand.
AAGGAAGGCACTTTACGCATTTTTGATGCTGTGAGTGATCGCAGCGACAAACCTGTGGAGATACCGATTGTAAATGGTTTTGCTTATTATACGATAGATGCGGGGTTGCCTGAAATTGCAACAAGCAGCAACGGGCATGAGCATCAAAAATTTCTTTATGTACTTCCCGAAATTGGCTTCCTCGATGCAGATCCCGTGGAATACTGGGTTATGGTCACCGGAGTGCAGATTCAGGATCCTTCCTTTTATACAAAATCGCCTGAATTGCCTTTCCTGGTTCTGCATGATCCTCCGGGAGATAAAAGCACAGCCTTCGTGGAAGAAGGCACTGAATTCAGGAGTTTCCAAACCACCGAAATGCACGTTGGAGGAGAGGCAGGCGTTTATTTAAACACTGTTCTTGGTTCTAAAGTGAAAACACTTTTTTTCGAAGGAGGAACAGCAGCCGACCTTAAATTCAGTCTTACAGGAGGAACCGATGAATATTTCAGGGACGGTTACGAAACAACAGTTACATTCAATAAGAAGTATTCCACTTCCGATATGGAAAATCTTACCGGAAATGACGGTGATGTTTATATCGGCGCTTCCCTGAACCAGACATTTGCGCTGGGTGATGAACTGCTTTTCGATTTCGACCTTTGCAAAGCTGAAATCAGAACTATACCAACCATGGATGTTACAGGATTTGCTACCACTTTTATATATACTGAAAAACATTTAAAATACACTCTCCTGCCCAAACTGGGTGAGCTAAGGTCATATATCCTTACAGGTAAGGATGAAAGTCAACTGACTGAAGAGGAAAAAATACAGGCAAATCAGCTTTTGTATGACAGCCTCCACTGGGAGAATATTCTGGCTAAAAATGCTTTTAACAGGGATTCCGGAGCGGTATTCAACGAGAATATCTCATTCAGCGCGGGAGCTCCTTATAGCAATGAATACTCATCGTCAGAAAAATACTCAGCATCATTTGAGTATAACGGGTATGTAAATCTCGATTTTGCCATTGGCGCCAAAGTCAATTTTGAAGGTGGTGCATGGATAGAACTGGAAACCGGGGTGACGGGAAAATTCAGGTGGTCCACCAAAGGTGAATCAGGAGAAGATGAAACTTCAAAAAGAACAGTGGGATACACGTTTGATGACGGCGATATGGGAGATTTTTTCAGTGTAGATGTGAAGGAGGACACAGCCTACGGCGTGCCGGCCTTTTGTATTGTTACGGGTACATCAAGTTGTCCCCATGAACCTGGTACCCAGCAGAGGGATGAAGCCAGAATACAAATCTTACAGGCACAGATAAATAATGTACCCATCGGAGGGAAAGCAGTTTTCACTGCCAATCTGCTGAATAAGAGCCAGAGCAGGGAAACCCGGGAATACAGCGTGCAGGTGGTTTCTACCTCCAACCCTGACGGTGCATTAATAAAACTGGCAGGTGAATCCATTAATTTCAAACCTGCATCCTTCTGGATGGATTATAACCAGGAAACAAGTGTCGCGCTTACAGTAGAAAAAGGACCATTGGCATCAACCTATCATTCCATTGGCATTATGATGTTTCCGTCATGTGAAATGGATCTTTGGAACGAAGGAGGTGACGTTACCAGCGGTGATACGGCATGGATTTTTGTCGATTTCCAGAGCGAGTGTTCCAATGTAGCGCTTCACCTGCCCGGCGACGGATGGATGGTAAATCAAAACAACAACAACGTCCTGAATGTGGCGTTCACCGGGTATGATGCCAACAACGATATGCTTGAAAGTTTAACGCTTCAGTACAAAAAAGAAGGCCAGGGCTGGACCGATGATGTTACAATTATAAAAAAAGAATTGATACAAAACTTTTATGATTATGCATTTGACGTTTCTCACCTGACGGACGGAAATTACCGGCTGAGGGCAAAATCCTATTGTGGACCGGATGGCGGATTCTCCTACTCATCAGAACAACTGGGAATTATTGACCGTACTTCCCTTGCGCCGTTTGGTATGCCTTCGCCGGCAGACGGTTATCTGAGACTGGGACAGGATATCAGTGTGACATTTGACAAGATCATCAATTGCGATTTGGGCAGTTATGCATCCGACAATATTACCCTCATGCGGGAGGATTCAACAGAGATTCCGATTACCGTTGGATGCTATGGCAATGAACTGATTCTTACCCCTTTTGACGACCTTTTCAGCCAGCAGGATCTCGAAGGGGTTAGACTATTTGCTGCTGTAAAAGGAATTCAGGACCAATCAGGAAATGTCCAGAAATATCCAACTACATGGTCATTTCTCGTAAATGTAAGTCCGGTGGCATGGAATCCTGAGAATATTTTCCTGTCCGTTGAGGAAACCGATAACGTGTTCATGAGCGCTAACCTCGACAACAGCGCGGTTATCAGCAAGGCATTTACCATTACCGAATGGCCGGATTGGCTGATACCATCGGTTACATCTGCCTCTATTTTGCCCGGAAACAGTTTTACGGTACAGTTACAGGCTGTGCCGGGTTTAAGTCCCGGACTATACCAGGGGCAGGTTGTCGCCATGGTCGATAATGTATCGGAAATCCTGTCGGTTGCGCTTGAACTATACGCAAAAGAGATAAACTGGAACGTTAATCAATCCGATTTTGAATACAATATGAATATTGTGGCACAGTTCAGCTTCGATGAAGAAAATATCAATTTGTCCACTGGGCATCGCGATAAAATTGCCGCGTATGTCAATGGCGATTTAAGAGGAGCAGGAAACATCATCTACATTCCTGAGCTTGAAAAATACGCTGCATTTTTAAATGTTTTAAGTAACCGACCCGGAAAAAACTCGAGCTTGCTGGAAGGGCAGGATTATGTGGCCAATTTAAGCGTTCAAAACATTTCAACAACCGACGAAGGAGTTAGTTACAGGGCTGTGCGGTTCAAAAAAACCAACTGGGCCGATTATGATATCTATGCCACCAAAAATGCTCTTCACCAGGTAGAATTCAGAGTGGCCAGTATTATTCCGGGAGATGTTCAGCTTTATATCGACGGAGCTTTGATACAAACCATCACCGTTCCAAATACCGGTACTCTTACCAGTTTTGTAACTGTAAAAACAACTGTTCCCATAGATAAAGGAATACATAAGTTGCGCATTCAATCGACAGTTGCTGAATTTGACCTGAACTGGATTAAATTTCCGGAATACCATGTAAGAAATTTAAATTGCGGAGAGGTTATAAAGTTCAGGATGTGGGACGGGCTTAACGGGATTGAGTATGGAGCTGTGGAAGAACTGACATTCTTTAACGACGGAGTAGTCGGTAATGCAGAAAATCCTTTCCTGCTGCATCCGGCAGGTGGAATTCAGGATGTTGTACTTGCCAAAGGATGGACCTGGATATCTGTAAACATGGAAAGCCCGGATATGGGTTTAGGCAAAGTTTTTGAAAGCATCACGCCACCGACGTCTTTGAATGATATCACGTTAAAATCACAGGCAGCCTATTCACAGTATAATAAAACAACCGGCTGGCTTGGAAACTTAGCAACTGTCGATCCACGGCTTGGATATATGATACATCTGAACAGTCATCCTGATACATTGAGTATGGTAGGAACAAATCCGGCAATTACTCCTTTATCGCTGAATCCAAAGTGGAACTGGATTGGATATCCAAGGCCTGGTGTACTGGGGGTTGACGAGGTGCTTGATGGGTTAACGATTTCATCCGGCGATATTCTGAAAAGCCAGTTTGCTTTTGCAGAATACAATGAAACGGCTGAATCCTGGATTGGCGATCTTAAGTTCTTCCATCCGGGAAAAGGGTATAAACTGTTTGTTCAGGGAGGAGGTTCGCTCGAAATGAAATCGGCTTCACCCGAAGAACTGGTTAAAAAATACGAGTACACCATGACTCTTACGGCAGAAGTCTTGCCAGATGGACTGAAATCTTTTGAAGGACTTAGTCTGCAAACTCTTATGGACGGGCAATTAAGAGGAACTGCGCCATTGCAGTACATTGAAACCCTTGGGAACAATATGGCTTTTGCTATGATATATGGAGACAAGGCCGATGTTGGGAAACCGGTTGATGTTGTATTATGGAACGAAAAGAACCAGCAAAGTACGTTGCTTTCAGGAGAAGAAATCCAATTCAATATCGATCAGATTAAAGGTACGCCAACAAATCCGGTTTTGTTTAAACTGACAGATATTGGCACTTCTGTTACTGATATAAAAGAAGATGAAAACTTTGCAGTGTACCCAAATCCGTTCTCAAAACATGCCTTCATCCGGTATTCTATCTCAGAACCATCTCATGTCAGCCTGATAATTTCCAATGCAGTGGGAACCGAAGTAGCAAGGGTGGTTGATATGAAGCAGAATGTTGGCGCCTATGATTATATTTTTGAAGCTCAAAATATGCCCACAGGAATGTATTTCTTTACGCTTAAAACGGACAAAGCAGTTTATACGAAAAAAGTACTTTTGATGGATAAAAAGTAAATCTGAAATAAGGGTGTTATCGTTTTTTGACATTTAATACCTCAGTGAAAAAGAGGGAAGGTTGTCCGAAATGTATCTGGCAACCTTTTCTTTTTAAGTAATGTCTCGTTCTGAAATAGCCTTACACAAAAAGCCGCTGATAATCAGCGGCTTTTGTAGTCCC
>JAHYIT010000139.1 GCA_019429205.1 Mariniphaga sp.
GCTTACACACAGGCAAACAGCTTTGATATAATAAAATAAAAACTTCTAATTAAACTCTTTTTTCAACTGTTCAACCCAGTTTTTTACCCGGTTTGCAGTCATTCGCGCCTGGTTTTCCTGGTCAAGTGGCAAACCAACAAATTCTTCACCACGATTTGCCCTTGATGTTTCAAAAGTGTATCCTTCACTTGAGGTATGCCCAACTACTTCGCCTCCACATTCTTCAATAATTTCTACCAAAATGCCAATGGCATCACAAAAATTTTCAGGATATCCCTTCTGGTCACCCAATCCAAAAACCGCGAATTTCTTTCCTTTCAGTTCCATTTCTTCCAGATCGGGCACAAATTCATCCCAGTAGTTGGGCAATTCGCCATCGAACCAGGTTGGAGCGCTCAGAATAAAATAATCATAATTTTCCAAAACTTTTTTTGTCAACTCCTCGGCGTTCACTGCTTCAATGTCAGATTTTCCCCAGGCATCGATTATTTTTTCTGCAACTTTTTTCGATTTCTGGGTGTGAAAACTATAAACTATGGCTGTTTTCTTGCTCATTTTCAATAAATTTTAATATGAAATTAAATCTTTTGCTGCATTATAAATGCGCTTCATATCGGGTAAAATAGCCCTTTCAAGAATAGTATTAAAACCAACGGGGGTAAATGTAGAGCCAACCCTTTTCACCGGTGCATCGAGGTATTCAAATGCTTTTTCTGTAATTATGGCACTTAATTCTCCACCAAAGCCGCCAAACACTTTATCCTCGTGCGCAATAAGCACCTTGTTGGTCTTTTTCACCGATTTGAGGATCATTTCTTCATCCAGCGGAATAAGCGACCTTAAATCAATTACTTCCACGCTAATACTTTCTTCTTCAAGTTTTTTAGCGGCATCCAGACTTAAATGCGTTGCATTTCCGTATGTAAGAATGGTCAAATCCTTTCCTTCTTTCCTGATGCGTGCTTTGCCAAACGGTACTTCAAAATCGTCGGGCACCACGGTTGCGGCTTTCGGACTTTGATACAGCGTTTTTGGCTCCATAAACATGGTTGGCCCTTCGGAGCGAATGGCCGTGCGTAGCAATCCGGCTGCATCGTCGGCAAACGATGGATAAACAATACGAACCCCCGGAATGGAAACCAAAGCGCCCTCAATGCTTTGCGAGTGGTAAAGTCCGCCGCCGATATACCCACCAGAAGCAAGGCGAATAACAATATTAGGAGCAGACTTTCCATTCGATCGCCAGTAGTCGTGACTGGATTCCACATATTGCTCCATAGCCGGCCAGAAATAGTCGGCAAATTCAGCCCCTTCAATTACAATCCGAATCTTATTGTTGTATCGCGACATTCCGTTTGCAGTACCCATAATAAAATCTTCGGCAATAGGTGCATTAAAAACTCTTTTGGGTCCAAACTCCTTTTGCAACCCCTTGGAAACATTGAAAATTCCTCCTTTATCTTTGTTGGCCATGTCCTGTCCCCACATAAATGTGTCAGGATTTTCGCGGAATTCTGCTTTCAGGGTTTCGTTCAGCGCAATAATCAGTTTTTTCTTATCACCTTCCTTGCTGTGCACTCCGTCCGGATATTTGTCCGCTGAATATGGTTCAGGTAAAACAAAATCGAAAATCGATTCCGGTGAAGGATCGGGAGCTTTCAGGGCAGCTTTGTGGGCTGTTTTAATTTCAAGCTTGGCTTCTTCCTCGATGGCCCTGAGTTCTTCTTCGGTAAAACGTTCATACCGCAGTAACATTCTTCTGTATTTTTCCAGCGGATCGTAATCCATCACATAGTTACGTTCGGCCTCGCTCCTGTAAAGCAGGTGATCATCGGAATTGGAGTGTGAATGAATACGCACACAGTTGGCCTGAACAATCACCGGTTTGCTTTTTTCCATGGCATACCTTTTGGCTTCGGCCATAGCATTCATCGAATCGAAAACATCTTTCCCGTTGCAGTGAATAATCCGCAGGTTTTTAAACCCTGAAAAGTTATTGGCCACCTTGCGCTGAACCGTTTGGTCTTTCTTCGGAACAGAAATACCATAACCGTTATCCTGAATTACAAACACAACAGGTAGTTCCTCTTTGTCGGCGCCGTTAAATGCCTCGTAAACAAATCCTTCACTCACCGAAGATTCACCCAGGCTGCTGAAAGCAACCGCATCTTCGGCGTAATATTTTATAGCCCTGGCAACCCCGACTGCATGCAGCGTGTGATTACCAGTAACCGAAGACATGGTGTGGATGTTCCATTCCGGCTTGGCAAAGTGGTTCGACATGTGCCTTCCTCCGCTTGCCGGGTCGGTTGCCTTGGAAATCCCATTCAGAATAATTTCTTCGGTGGTTAATCCTGCCGACATAGCAGAGAGCATATCGCGGTAGTACAGGAACATGTGGTCTTTTTTCTGAATAAAAACCTGTCCCAAAGCCAGTTGGATTCCATCGTGCCCGGCATACGGAGCGTGATATGACCATCCGATGGCCTGTTTCAGATAATTCGGAGCTTTCTCGTCGATGGCACGGCCAATGGTCATTAGCCTGTACCATTTTTCAAGGATTTCCTTATCTGTTTTTTTAATAGTATAAATTTTTGGTACTTTTAAATCTTTCATTTCTATAAATCTCAAATTGAACGGTTTAAATCAAAATCTTCGAGGATATCTGCAATTTTCCTCAGGAATGCACCACCCAGTGCTCCATCAACCACCCTGTGATCGTAGGATAATGAAAGGAACATTTTATGCCTGATGGCAATGGCATCGCCGGTTGGAGTTTCAATTACAGCCGGTTTCTTTTCAATGCTCCCGGTTGCCAAAATTCCCACCTGGGGCTGATTGATAATAGGTGTTCCTATAATATTTCTGAACGTGCCAAAATTGGTAATTGTAAATGTACCTCCCTGAATTTCATCAGCAGAAAGTTTGTTGTTCCGGGCTGCATTTGCCAGGCGGTTCATCTCTTTTGTGAGTCCAACCAGATTTCGCTGTTCTGCATTTTTAACTACCGGTACAATTAAATTCCCATCGGGTTTGGCAACAGCAACACCAATATTGATGTTATTACGTAAAATAATTTTATCGCCATCAACCGAAGAATTCACCATGGGAAACTCGGCAAGTGCACGTGCAGTAGCTTCTATAAAAAAAGGCATAAAAGTGATTTTCTCTCCATATTTATTCTGGAAAGCTTCCTTATTCTTTTCTCTCCAGAAAACAAGGTCGGTAACATCTGCCTCAACAACCGAAGTAACGTGCGGCGAAACCTGTTTTGACATGACCATATGATCTGCAATTAATTTGCGAACACGGTCCATTTCAATCACTTTATCACCTTCACCCGCTGTGACAGGTGGTGCAGCTTTTCTTTCCAAAGCCGGTGCTGATTTAACTGATTGTTGTTCTGAGGTGGTTTTCGATTTTTTCCTGTTCTCAATATATTCCAGAATATCTTTTTTCTGAACCCTGCCATTTGCACCAGAACCCTCAATATTTTCAAGTTCTTCGGCAGAAATATTTTCTTCTTTTGCTATGGTGCGCACCAATGGAGAATAAAACCGGTTCGACATTTCACGCGATGGTGCTGTTGTTCCTTTCTCAACGGATTTTTCTTCAGTTGGTATTTCGGTTTTTGAATTCGCTGAAGATTTTCCGGATTGTGTAGTTTCCTCTTCATCCCTGGTTTTCTGTTCTTTATCAGAAGTTTCATCTTCATCCTCATCACATTCTATACTAATAATGGCTACTACCTCCCCAACAGGTACAAGGCTGTCTTCCTTTTGAATAATTTTGGTGACAACACCATCGACAGGTGATGGAATTTCAGAATCCACCTTATCGGTTGCAACTTCAAAGAGCATATCGTCTTCCTCGATAGTATCCCCTTCTTTTACAAACCATTTGGTTATGGTGCCTTCCTGGATGCTTTCTCCAAGTTTTGGCATTACAATTTCAAATTTCGACATATTTTTTAATGCTTTAGATAATATGGTTTTTGCTATTTCCAGTTTATTAAACACGAATAAAATTGAAATGTTCACATTACAATTTTTGTTAACTTTTCCTTAAACTTCCCTTCACATTTGAGGTACGTAATTTAATAAAAGAAAGTGGCGAAAAAAAGAAAAAAAAGGAGGAAGTAATTTAGCTAAGCAAAAACAAAATACTGATTTTGCACTTGTTACATTTGTAAACCGCCAATAATTTGCTTAACTGACTCCATTTTATATTTCTCCAGGTATTCATTAATTCCCTTGATAATTTGTAAAGGAATCAAAGGATCTTTAAATAATGCTGTGCCAACCTGAACAGCCGAAGCACCAGCCAGAAGGAACTCAATTGCATCAGCCGTGTTCATAATTCCGCCTATACCAATTACCGGTATTTTCACCGCCTTTGCTACCTGCCAAACCATCCGCAGGGCAATGGGTTTAATAGCAGGGCCAGATAATCCCCCTGTTACAGTAGAAAGCAATGGTCTGCGTGTTTCGGCATCAATAGCCATTCCCACAAAAGTATTTACTAAAGAAACACTGTCGGCTCCCTGCCCTTCCACCGCCCTGGCAATTTCTGATACATCTGTAACATTCGGAGACAACTTCACAATCAGTGTTTTTTTGTATGCTTTTCGCACCTCGCGGGTAACAGCCTCGGCACCCGGACATGTAACTCCGAAAGCCATTCCACCTTCTTTTACATTTGGACAGGAAATATTTAATTCAATAGCCGGAATCTTATCCAGTTCATTCACTTTTTCTGTCACTTCGATGTACTCTTCCACTGTGGAACCATTCACATTTACAATCAATGGAGTGTTGTAATCTTTAATCCGGGGATAAATATTTTCAATAAAAAAATCTATGCCTTTATTTTGTAATCCAACGGCATTAAGCATTCCTGAAGGTGTTTCAGCCATTCGCGGATAAAGATTTCCATCTCGGTTGCGGGGAGTTGTTCCTTTTAAAAATATGCCGCCTAACTGCGAAACATCGTAAAAATCGTTTATTTCTTCAGCAAATCCACAAGTTCCAGATGCAAGCATTACCGGGTTTTTCAACTGAAGTTCATGTATTTTAACTCCTAAATCTGCCATTTCAAATCGTTTATATTAAAAACAGGTCCTTCAGTACAAACACACAAATTTCCTTTAACAGTAGGTTCAATACAACAAAGGCACACCCCAAAACCGCAAGCCATAAGGTTTTCGAGCGATACTTCGCAAAAAACTCCAGCTTTTTTGGCCATACTTGAAACTGCTTTCATCATAGCATCCGGACCACAAGCATATACCTTGTCATATTTCCCCATTTCATTTTTCAGTAAATGATGGTCTGTAACAAAACCTTTAGTACCTGTGGAACCATCTTCAGTTGTAAACTGTATGTTGCCATATTTTCTGTAGGAATCGACATCAACAAGATCGGCTACACTCCGGGCGCCAATAACAATATCCACGTTTTCAGGAGGTAACCCTGATTCCCGAGCCAGAAAAAGCATAGGTGCCAGGCCACTGCCGCCTCCTACTGCAAGTATTTTGTCTTTCTTGTCTGGAATTGTAAAATGTTTGCCCAACGGATATATCAGGCTTAACTTTTCACCAGGTTGTATTTCTGTGAGTTTTTTAGATCCGCGGCCAAGTATTTTTACAATAATAGATAACAAGTTGTTTGTATAATCAACTTCAAATACAGAAAATGGTCTTCTCAAAAATATTTCGTTTGATTTATTAATATCGATATTTACAAATTGACCCGGACTAATGGAGGGTAATTTAATATCAGATGCTAACCTGATGAGGAAATTAGTCTTGTTCAAAGCAATATTTTCGGTAACAAGAAAGTCAGAAACTAATTTTTTTCCCATGCGTGACTGATTTGAAGGCAAAGATAATTATATTTTCTCTCCTGAAGTAATTTGAAAAGTTCGGATACAGGTAAAAAAAAAAACCGCCAGCTCTGTAAACTGACGGCCTCCTGTCTTGGTTTTGCTGTGTAATGTAAGTTGTTCAAAATTTCGGGCTTGTAAATCTGTCAACTATATATAACCATCACCATCTTGTCTAAATATTACATTACAAATGTAAAGCAAATAATTTAAATTTGTACACAAAATTCAAAATTTTTTTCATGTTGTAAAACATAGAATTATACAATTGTAATTAATATGCATTGTAAGAAAGAAAAGTACCATCGGAATAAAGCAAAACAACTTTTTCTAGAGTTTTGGAAGAAGTATTTGATCTGAAAATATTTTCTTTATTTTCAGATTTGTAAGTAACATTATTTTCATCTTTAACCTCTTTAATATCACTTACAGGTTTTAAACTTTCATCAGCACCCATAACCATGTTGCCTTCTCCTGTAAAAAGCCATCGGGCATTAACATTAGGAAAAGACAGCAGGAATTTTTCGATAAAGGAAGCACCTGGTTTATTCCTGCCATTCAAAATATGCGATATATTGGAACGCTGAACTTCCAACATATCAGCAAGTTCCCCTGGAGATATATTTTTGTAATCAATAAATTTCTGGATACGATCCTTCATCTTTATTAAACTAGTTTATTAATATACAAATGTAATTTATTGATTTTTAATATCCAACTTTTGTTAATGTTTTTTCTTCAAGAGAAAATGAGGTTTTTTCTTCAATATTTTCTTAACTAATTGATTATTAAAAATATAGGCAAATAACATATTTCTATAAAACACTTTACAAACTATAATTTATATAATTGAATATTAGCTACTTATTTCTTAATTTTGTGTTGTATTGTGACAAAATATAACAAATTTAATAAATACCTTAAATATACTTTAAATATAATATCATAATCTACTTATTTAATGAGAGTTGTGTGCAATTATTACAATATAAAAGTGGCCAATTATTGAATTATTTCAGTGAGGCGCTAAATCGTGGAAGCTTATTTAAAAGGTTATTAAAATTTCACTATTGTAATTTACAGTCGTTGTTACATAACTAAATTACAAAATTAGAATGTTACATTATTGTAATGTGTGATTTTTATTTTGTTTTATTTTTGTAACCAAAAGGAAATTATGAAACTGATTGAATACTGACTGAATATTTTTTTTTAATTCACCATTCTTTCATTTCACATTTTTAATTTATCTCAAATGTTCGCTTTTATTCATAATTCTATCTCATGAATAAGTACTTTTGCCTTACTATTTTCAAATATTCATTTCTGACGGGCTTAAAACTACCCTATTGAGATAATATGTTTCTGGAAATAAGTTAAATAGACAACAGATATAGACATTTAATTTAAAAGAAATAAATATTAATATAGACGATGCGATCTTTTCATGTTATTTCACTGCTATTATTTTTTGGAATTTATATACTGACTTTCTTTGTATCCTGGATAAATCTGAAAAGGATATTTAGCAACAAAAAAATACTTATCCTGATATTTTTGTTTTTAAACATACTTGTACTTCTCGGTTTTATCATTTTATACATCTATCCTTTTAGTCCGAGAGGGGCCAGCGCTTATCAGGTTTATTTCTTTTTCAACACGCTATTATTTTCAATGTTTCTATTCAATATTCCAATGACACTTGCCTTTATACTACAGAAGGTTTTTCAAAAAATTGTAAAGCAACCCGTAATTTCTAACTCGGGTTTTATTTTGGCCATTTCACTTGTTATTGGAATGTTTTTTGGTACCCTTGCAGGCAGCAGACAATTAAAGGTAACTCATATTGAGCTTACATTTCATAATCTCCCATCTGGCTTTAACAATTACCGTATTGTACAACTTTCTGATTTTCATTTGGGCGGAATGTTAAAGCCAGAAAAAATTCTTACAAAAACTAAACACAAACTAAATAATATAAAACCTGATTTGATTCTTTTTACCGGTGATTTGGTAAATAATTTTGCCTATGAAATAAATGGATTAGAATCGATATTAATGGGAATATCCAAAATTGCTGAAAGCTTTTCAATTTTGGGAAATCACGATTACGGCAATTACGCCGACTGGGAAAATATGGAAAAAAAACAGGCTAACTTTGATGCCATTTTAGATGCACAAAAAGTTGTGGGGTTCCAGTTACTCAATAATGAACATATAGTTATAACCAGAGGTGCTGATTCAATTTATCTGGCAGGAGTTGAAAATTGGGGGCATCCACCCTTTCCTCAATATGCTGATCTGGAAGCAGCAATCAATGGAATTCCTTCAATCGCATTTACTATACTAATGACGCATGATCCGGCTCATTGGGAAGCCAAAGTTGCCGGCAAGGAGAATGTTGAACTTACTCTTTCCGGACATACACACGGTTTACAGTGGGGAGTAAAATTTGCCGGGATTCCTTTCAGTTTAGCCTGGCTAACCCGGAAAAACTGGGGTGGATTATATAAAAGCCACAATTCTGCACTTTATGTAAATACCGGACTGGGAACAGTTGGAATGCCCTGGCGATTAGACATGCCTGGAGAAATTACTGTAATCACGTTAAAACGAAGTGAAGTCGATTGAAAACAAAAAATTAAAGTAAACATTCTTCATTTCAGGCAGGTACGATGCCCTGAATCCAAGTTCAGTTGGGGCATAAAACCTGATCATATTCACATCGAATGTAATTTCAGTTCCCAGCGAGGATATGTCTTCGGTAAATGTTCCGGTGATTTCTCCCCTGTGATAAAAATTTCCCTTTAACCGGGTATAATCCGCAAATAATGAAGCTTTTATGCGACGAACATAAAGTAGTCCAAAAAAATCCCAGTCAGGATACAGCAATGGCATTTTATAATCTGCACCACCAGTATAAATTTCGGTAGTGCCAATCCTGCCCCATCCCCTTGCATACCTTACCACGTCTGAGAAGCCAAGTGTTCCGTTGGTTTCCTTTTGTTGTGCGCCGCCATAAATTTTTATTCCATGATTTTTTATTAAACCCGGCAAATACAAAACAGACTGCAGGGCTTTTATCTGGCCGGCACTCAATGAACCAAAAGGAGAATGCCGAAAAGTTCCATCGAGAACGATACCAAAATCAGGATACATGTCGAGGTAACTTTGTTTTAGTAATTGATGAAAATACAGGCGGTAGGCCAGCGAATTAAAACTGCCTGCATGAAACTGGTCTGGGGTTGAATCGTGCTTTTTATAATAATTAAATGCATATTGAATTTCAGGTTGAAATAAACGGTTGAAAGGCCCCCGCTCCAGATTCAGCGGTAACCGTACGTTTAAACTGGCGTTGGTTTGTCCCCAGGTATAACGCGTCAGCAACGTATCCTGACTTAAAACTGCTCCGTGGTTATTCACATTCTGAATAATCTGCCAGAATTCTGAAGCTCTGTTTCCCTGAGAAAATTTTAAATCCAAAACCGGGTACCACCCTTTAAACGAATAATTGGCAAGGAACCTGCCGGTTTGTTCAGTTAAATCCCATTTGTATCCCAATACCAGTTCCGAAATGCCAAGTTTATCCTGAGACATCAGGCTAACTCCCGGAAAAAACTGGTATTCTTCAGTGTCGATATTTACAGGCGCCCAGCTATGAAAATTTAAAAGTTGTTTTGCTTTTGAATATTTTTCAGAAACATAAACATGTGCAATGGTATCGGGGAAAACCGGGATTCCGGATTCCTGACCGGCCAGTTTTTCTGCCAGCGGATATGTTCCCTTTTCAACTTCCTGAAATGGTTTGATCTGATTGTGGTTGGCCTGAATTTGAATTATTCTGAACCCATCAGAAGTATAATCGCTTAAAGCAACCGTTTTTCCATCGGTTGAAATTGCAGGCGATTCCACACCAAACCGCGGTTCATAAACCTGTTCAATAACCTGGTTTTTCAAATTAAGCCGGTACAAACTGTTTTTTCCTGAATATGAACTGATAAACCAAAGCCAGTCACCGGAAAATCTTAAATGTTTTATATCAGCCAATTCGGTATTTGTCAATTCAGCCATTTTATTCGTTGAAAAATCAACCGTTACAATCTTTTTTCCATTGTTTGTAAGTTTTACGGCGCCAACTTTTTCGTTGGAAAGCCACTCTGGGGAGAAAAAATAATTATTGTCTGGCGACTGGTACCTGTGAAGCAAATGGCCATCAGGAAGCCGGTAAACCGACAAATAATAATTGCTTGAAAAGTCGGTTTCCACAACTGCAACCTTCATTTTATCGGGTGAAATGGCAGGACTAAAAGCTTTATATTCCGGTGTAAAATGAATTCGTATTTTTGAAGTTGTATTAAGCAACCGAATGAAAGAACGACCGCTGTGCTGCCAGCGCAAATCGGGAACCTGTTCCGACCAGACAATCCATTCGCCCCGGCCACGCACCGATTCTCTGAAAACAGATCCGGGAAATGTAAGTTTTTTTTCTTTGCCATTTTGCAGTGTTTTTACAAACGAAGGAATCTCGTTAAAAGCCGTTTTATAGGAAAAAAGCTCAGAATCGTTCAACCAGTGGTTAAGCGTATAACTTTTGAAAAATTTCTGAGGTTCAGAAATTACCTGATACGGTATTGAAACATATTGTTCATTTTTACTCACCCATGCAACGCGTAAACTATCAAAAATTGCCTGGTAATTTTCTGCAGAATTCAATCCTGTCCGTTTTTTTAGCACCTTTCTCACAGGAAAAACTGAAAGTGGTTTTTGACCAACACTGGTCAGCACTTCCTCCCAAACAGAACTGCCATGCCTGTCCCTGATGTTTCCGGCTAAAAAATATCCGAAAGTGTAATGATTGGGAACAAATTCGCGATACGATCCAAAATACGCTTTATCGTACGAAAAAATACCTTTTTCGATCACCTGGGCTTTTTGTTCCATCAGAAAAGAAGGAAATCTACCCCGCCCGTAATTACTAAGTGCAGTTTCTGTTATTACTGCATCGCCTTCAATAAACCACCAGGGCAACCAGCCACCAAATGCCAGGGCAGTTGCTTGTTCGCCCAAAAGAAATTTGGTCCATTGCGGAAGATTGCTGTTTACTTTGGTTAGCTGGACCACATGCCTGAATTCATGCAAAGCCAGTTGTTCAAGCCAGTCCTGGGGATAAATACTTTGGTGTGGTGTGGTATAAAACTCAGATCGGCGAGGCGCCCATGCCACCAAACCGTTTGACTTTACGGTTTGAGTGTGCAATATCACCGGCATTTTATCCGGAATGTGTTTTAATGAATAGCTGCCGTAAGGAAAAACCGTTTCGAGCGCACCAGCCAGTTTTTGGGCTTGCTTTTCATAGTAATCAGGATAAATTAATTGAAAATTTAGCGTATTAATCTGACGCCACCTAATGGAAGCCGGATCTTGCCCGGTTTGAAAATATTGGGCTGAAGCCTGCACTGCCACAGTAATCAGCAAAGTAAAAAGTACCAGTTTCTTCATTTTCCAAAAATAAACAATCCTGAAAAGAAACAAACAGGACAGACAAAAAGAAAAGGCCGCGCTGAATAATATTCAAAACGGCCTTTATACTATTACTTGATTGATTTTC
>JAHYIT010000140.1 GCA_019429205.1 Mariniphaga sp.
TTCCGCCGGAATACGACTGGTGTTTTTACATTCAGGGCGATGAGGTGGTGCACGAAAAGTACCTGCCCGGCATAAAAAAAGCCATGCACGATAATTTTGACCGGAAGGAAGTTGAGGGCCTGCTATTCCGGTACAAACATTTTTACGGAACGTATGATTATGTAGCGGTTTCACGTAAATGGTACCGAAATGAAATCCGCATTATTCGTAACTACAAATCCATTCGTTCATACCGCGACGCGCAAGGATTCAGAAAAAATGGAAAAAAGCTGAACGTGGTTACCGTTGATGCTGAGATTTACCACTACGGCTGGGTTCGGCATCCTCGTTTTATGCAGGAAAAAATGGACGAGGTACGAAAATTTTACAACGGTATATCAGAAGTTGAAGCACTTAAAAAAGCCGGCGAACAGGAATTCAATTACAGCGGTAATTACGATATGCTGGCCAAATTCGACGGAACCCATCCGAAAGTAATGAAGGAACGCATTCAACGCCTCAACTGGCAGGTGGATGTGGATTTAGGCAAAATCAGAATGAAACCCAAATACCGGCTGCTGCACTTCATTGAAAAAATTTTTGGGGTGCGATTATTCGAATACCGGAATTACCGCGTGCTGAAAAATCGCAAAATAATTTTATAATATTTCGGTGCGCTGCACCTTTCTTCCATCTTATGCATATAATCTGCTACAAATATTATCGCGGCTCTGCCGCTTTCGCTTCGTATGATTTCCCTGCCATCAGATCAACACAGGATGGTGCAGAGCACCAAAAATATTTGTAGAACCGTAAAATGAGCTTTGAAATTGAGGTGCAGCGCACCGAAATATGAATTGATTATTTCAACTTATTCTTTAATGGAATTTGTTTCAATTCGAGTGGATAAACCTATCTTTTTATAAATTTTTGTGTCACTGTTTTTTCTTTTCCTGAAAAATTAATCAAATAGATACCGGGTTGTAATCCGGAAATATCCAGGCTTTTTTCCAATTCCCGGATTGACCTTTCGATTACCGGTATCCCCTGGATATTTAAAATGGTAAGTTTTTTAAAATCATCGGTTTGCGTAAAAAATAATTGATTTTGCACCGGATTCGGATAGATATTCAGGTTTTGTTTTTCAATACCGGAAATACCCGTGGGTGGCTGAAACGTAACTTCTTCAATTTTAATATCGGTTACCCAGTTGTTGATATCTGAATTGCCCATGTCGAAAACCATGCGCGCGCTGTTGTCGGTTGTATTTGCATCGAAAATAAAGGTATAAACGGCAAAGGTATCGGCCAGGTTTACGCCGTTGTAGCCGCTGTATGCCGACCACGGGTCTCCCGACATACCGATGTAGGTGGTCATATTTCGTGCAGTTTCAGCTTTGGCTTTAAACGAAAACCGGTACTTTTTTCCTGCCTGAAGCGAAATATTTCCCCGTACCAGTTGTACGTGCCAGCCAGCAGTTCCGGGATTGGTTATGCTGATATTTAATGTATTATTCGCCCTTGTTAATTGCGCCGAAGCACCTTGCTGGGCGTTTAAACTCCAGCCGTCGTTGCCGGTTTGAAAATTGGACGTGTAAACCGGTGTGCCCACATAACGGCCCGGTTCAGGAATTTCGTTGTGCAGCAAGGCATCAACCAAATCCTGGTAAAAGGTTTTGTTAGAAGGGTTGTAAATGCCAAATCCGGCGCTGAATTCCCAGTAAGCCCAGCTCCAGCCCAGCTCTTCCAGGTATCGCGACAAAAAGGTGGTCCAGCGGGCCCGCGATTTCATGTCGGCTTTGCTGTAAGCGCCAAATTCGCCAATATGAACCGGTACATTGTGCTGGGTTTCGTAAGCTTTCAACGGGGCAAATTCCTGGCGCATCACTTCGCGTTCGGTTTCAGTGTCCAGCCATTCGGTACCCAGCCATTCCTGCGATTGTTCGCCCGACCACTCGGCGCCCTGGTGGGTAAACTGGAACGGGTTGTAATAGTGAACGGTGAGAATAATGTTTTCATCGTTGGGTAGTTCGAGATAGGGAAGACCTCCTAATCCACCCCACTCGGCTGTGCCAATCACTACAATTCTGTTCGGATTCTCCTGCCTTATTTCGGCCAGCACATCGGGAATAAAAGTATTCCATTTTTCAGGTGTCAGATTCCCGTTTGGTTCGTTCATCAGTTCAAAAAGTAAACTGTCGGGATAATCTTTAAAAAATTCTGAAATCTGCTTCCATTGGGCAACAAACCGGTCTTTTTGCGCCTCAGGATTTTCATACAATGCCTCGTGATGATGCATGTTGATTATAGCGTATAACCCATTGTTCAGTGCCGAATCAACAACCTGTTTTATGCGGTTTAAAAAAGATGAATAAATGGTATAGGGTGGTGTTGCCAGACTTCGGTCAGTGGGTTCCCAGCGAATGGGAATGCGAACATGGTTAAATCCCAGTTCGGCAATAATTCCGGCATATTCCGGCTTCCACTGGTTGCCCCAGGCCGTTTCTGAAGGCGCCTCAAACATGTTTCCGTAATTGATTCCCCGACCCAGTTTTTCATTTATTTCAAACGCCTTTTTGCGCGACTGCGCCGTTAATCCGAGGGAGATAACAAGAAGTGAAATTGTAATCAGGTTTTTCATATCAATTGGTTTTAGCCATTACAAAAATGTAATTGTTTGAAGTACAAATAAAGCAAAAATTTGATAATTGGAACCACTCTTTGTTGAAGGAGTGGTTCTGTTTTAATAAAAATCCTAATTTTAGCCTTCAGCCGAACAGGTAACTTTTAATTAAAGTGGAACCGTGAAACGTAACCTGCATGAAAGTTTTTGCTTTTTTTCTTTTTATTTGTGTGTTTTTAACCTCCTGCCGGGATTCCGGTGAAGGTCCGGAGTACATTTTGCGGCTTGGCCATCAGGCCAACGAACAGGATATCTGGCACCGGTCGGCCCTGCATTTTGCGCATGTTCTCGATTCACTCTCCGAAGGAAGAATTGAAGTGAGAGTGCACCCTGCCGAGCAGCTTGGCCCGGAGCTCGACATGATTCGCAGTATAAGAGCAGGTGTTGTGGAAATGACCATTACAGGGGAGAGCATGCAAAACTGGGCGGGAATAACAGCGCTGCTGGCCGTTCCCTATCTTATCCGCGATTCCGACCATTTGAAGCAAGTGGTTGAAGGTGAAATCGGACAGGAGATTGCAGATGAAATGATTCGTAAAATCGGCGTCAGGCCGGTTGGCTATTTTGAGCGCGGACCGCGGCACCTCACTTCAAACCGGCCAATAAACCAACCGGAAGACCTTGCCGGAATTATTCTGAGGGTACCCAATGTTCCGTTGTTTGTGCAGGTGTGGCAGGCATTAGGAGCCAAACCCACACCTATGACTTTCTCCGAAGTTTTTACCGCCCTGCAGCAGGGAACGGTGGAAGCGCAGGAAAATCCGTTTGCGCTCATATATAGTGCAGGTCTTTATGAAGTGCAGAAATACCTGAACCTCACCCGTCATGTAACAAGCTGGATTTACGTGGTCATCGGCGAAAAACAATTTCAGGCACTTCCGGAAGATTTGCAGGAAAAGGTTTTGGAGGCCGGAAAACGGATGCAGCAATTCCATGAAAAAGAATTTGTAAAACAAGAGGAACTTTTGCGGCATCAATTGGAAGATAAGGGGATGCAGTTTGTTGAACCGGATATTGAAGCATTCAGAAAAAAAGCTGAAGCTGCTGTGCTGGATGCCCTGCCTGAAGCTTACAGGCTGTTGTATAAAGAAATTACAGAACTGGGAATTGAAAATGAAACCGATGAAACTGATTTATAAATTGTTTAAAGCCGGCGCTTTAATTAGCCTGGTGGCCATGATTGCGGCAGTAACCATACAGGTTTTTGCCCGGTTTTTTCTGGAAAGTGCACCCCACTGGACAGAAGAGGCAGCCCGGATATTTTTTGTTTATTCTGTTGGGTTTGGCACCTCCATTGGAATTAAAAACGGCGATTTTATCCGGCTCGATTTGATTACCAAATATTTGACTGGCCGGCTGAACAAATGGCTGAATATTTTTACGGATTTGGCGGTTATTGTTTTTGCGGTAATCTTAACCGCACACAGTATTAAATTTGTGCAGCTTGGAATGGACGAGCTTTCCCCTGCACTGCAAATCACCATGGGTTTTGTTTTTATCAGCATTACACTTATTGGGCTGTCGGTTATCCTTTTTACGATGGCAAATCTTTATCATTCATTTAAGCGGAAATAGTATGATTTGGCTGTTATTTGTGGTGTTTTTCGTTTTGTTGTTCCTTCGTTTTCCCATTGCCTTTGCTTTGGGAATTTCAACGTTTACCTATATTTTATTCGAAGGGATTCCGCTGATTGTCATTCCCCTGAAAATGTATTCCGGAATTGATGTTTTTGTACTGCTGAGTATTCCGGGTTTTATTTTAGCCGGCAATTTAATGAACAGTTGCGGAATGACCGACCGCATTATCCGGTTCAGCAACAACCTGTTGGGGCACGTGAGAGGAGGACTCTCCCTGGCCAACA
This sequence comes from Mariniphaga sp., assembly GCA_019429205.1. GTDB lineage: Bacteria > Bacteroidota > Bacteroidia > Bacteroidales > Prolixibacteraceae > Mariniphaga. Next base: position 4,524 of record JAHYIT010000140.1, read on the forward strand.
TCGGTGCTTCCATGATTTTTTCCGGCATTTCCGGCACTGCTATTTCCGACACGGCTTCCATTGGTTCGGTTATGATTCCCGCCATGAAAAAGGAAGGTTACGATGCAGATTTTTCCTGCGCCGTCACTGCTGCATCTTCTACCATTGGCCCCATAATTCCGCCCAGTTTGCCTATGATTATAGCAGGATCGCTTACCGGCATTTCCATCGGGAAACTGTTTCTTGCAGGCGCCATTCCGGGTATTTTGCTCGCCATCGGTTTGGGTATTGTTTCATATTCCATCTCCATCAGAAAAAACCATCCCAAACAACCAAAAGCTTCCTGGAAACAGCGGGGCAAAGGTTTTATCCATGCATTTTGGGCATTGCTGATGACCTTTTTGATTCTTTTCGGCATCATCGGCGGTGTTTTTACGCCCACCGAAGCTTCGGTAGTGGCTGTTTTGTACGCTATTTTAATTGGCACTTTATTTTACAGAACACTTACCTGGAAAAGCATTGTTTCTGTGATGACCAACTCGGCCGGAACCACCGCCTCTCTGATGCTGCTGGTTGGATTTGCCAATCTTTTTGGCTGGATTCTTATTAGCGAGCAGATTCCTCAAAGTTTGGCCGAATGGTTGCTCACCATCACCCAAAACAAATTTTTGCTGTTGTTGCTCATCAATATTCTGCTTATCATCGTCGGGTCGTTTATGGAAACCATTGCTGCCCTGCTTATTGTTTATCCGATTTTACTGAATGTGGCTGTTTCGGTGGGAATTGATCCCATACAATTTTCTGTAATTGCCGTGCTGAATCTGATTATTGGATTGAATACACCTCCTGTGGGCGTATGTTTGTTTGTGGCATCGGGCATCGGAAAAGTTTCGATGGAAAAAGTGGCAAAGGCTGGCTTCCCGTTTCTTTTGGTAAGTATTCTTATTTTGATGCTGGTTTCCTACATTCCGGCGCTGTCGCTTTTTTTACCCGGATTGTTTGATTAGGCTGTTTTTTAACTCATAAACAGGCTTTTGCTTGAATATTCAGGATCGCAGGTCAAATTCACCTTCAGTTTTCGCAACCCGGCTTCATCTCCCGGAGTGGGGATGTGGGTAAGGTGCACTTCGCAATCTTCCAAATATTTGAGCTTTTCCAGCGCCATTTGCCCTGCCGGATTTGATAATGAGCTGATAGATAGAGCAATAAGCGTTTCGTCCAAATCCAGGCTGATCATTTTCCCATTCAGTATATTTTTTTTCAGGTGGGTAACCGAGTCGATGATGTTTTGTGGTATCAGGTACATTTCGTCGGGCAGGCCAGCCAAATGTTTGGTGGCGTTTAGCACCAGACTCGACGATGCGTGCATGAGCGGTGAGTTTTTTCCGGTGATGATGGTTCCGTCGGCCAGTTCAATGGACGCACCACAGTAAATTCCCTGGTTGCCTTTTCCGGTAGCTTCGGCATTTCTGGCCGCATCGCGTGCCGGCTGCACCACATTCCGGTCTTCGGGCTTTGCTCCCACCTTGTCCATGATGCTTTTTATCCGTTCAACAGTGTTTTTATCCGCCAGTCCCATAGCATATTCCACTGCACACCGGAAATACCTCCGGATAATTTCCTGGTGCGATGCCTCTGAAATGATTTGGTTGTCGATAATTCCTGCACTGGCCCTGTTCACACCCATGTCGGTGGGCGACTGGTACATGGATTCGCCACCGGTAATTTTTTCAAAAATTCGCTTGAGCAAATGAAAAGCTTCAATATCGCGGTTGTAGTTCACCACTTCCTCATTGTATGCACTTAAATGATGTTCATCAATAAGCACTTTGTCATCCAAATCAACAGTAGCTGCTTCGTATGCTATGTTTACCTTGTGGTCAACCGGTAAATCCCAGATGGGGAAGGTTTCAAACTTGGCATAACCGGCTTTGATTCCTTTTTTATATTCGTGATACAGGTTGCTGAGGCAGGTGGCCAGTTTGCCGCTTCCGGGTCCCGGTCCGGTAACCACCACAATGGGTTTGGTGGTTTCAATGTAAGGGTTGGCTCCGTAGCCCTGGTCGCTCACAATCAAGTCCACATCGGTGGGATAACCTTTGGTAGGGTAGTGCAAGTACACTTTAATTCCCCGCATTTCAAGTTTGTTTTTGAATGCTTTGGCTGGCGACTGGTTTTGATAACGGGTAATAACCACTGCTGTAATTTCAATTCCCCATTCCCTGAAATCGTCGATGGTTTTCAGCGCATCCACATCGTAGGTAATCCCAAAATCGGCCCGCATTTTTTTGCGTTCAATATCGCCGGCATGAATACAAAGGATAACATCGGTTTTGTCTTTCAGCTTTTGCAGCAGGCGCATTTTTACATTGGGATCGAATCCCGGAAGCACTCTGGCCGCATGGTAATCGTATAGTATTTTCCCTCCAAATTCCAGGTATAACCGGTGGTTAAAACGGTTCACTCTTTCCAGAATAGCCGCAGTTTGTTCCTGCAGGTATTTTTCATTATCGAATCCAATTTGGTTTTTGATTTCTTTCATTCACTATTCCTCTTTTCCCTGATTAAATAAGAAGCTGCAAAAATCGGAAAAATTTCAGGTTATGGAAATTTCGGAAGAGGAAATACAAAAAACTCTGGAAAATAATTGCTTTGTTGTTTAAATTTTCGGAATTTCACCTTGTTGATTATTGCTTAAAAAAAAATGATAGCCAATTTTTTTACTGATAATAAAAAAAAAATTGCGATAGAAAAATATTAAATGTATTTTATATTATCTTAGTCACATCGAAATTACAACTAACTTATTACAAAAGGTATAAAGAAGTGCATTTCAATATTACTGCTGTTTTTTCTCTTTTCTGAGCTCTATGCTTACAGATTGAAAGATGAAGATGTAACTGTTGTTAACGGTATTATTACCCGTTGTGTTTATGATATTTCTACCAAGGGAAACATCATTGAGATCCCGGATGTGCTACATAATCAAATGATTACAGGTATAGGAGATTATGCTTTTTCTGTTGCAGGCAAAATAGCGGTACTGACCCTGCCATCAACATTGAAAACCATTGGAAATGGAGTTTTTGAAGGACATGCGCTTACCAGTTTAGATATTCCTGCAGGTGTTATTAGTATTGGGTACAGGGCATTTTATGGTAATGCAATATCTTCCATTAATTTACCTAATGGATTAGTAACTATTGGTGATGGGGCATTTGAAAATAATCAGTTGAATAGTATATTGTTACCAGGAGGTTTAAAAACAATTGGTTATAGTGCTTTCCGAAATAATAAAATTATTAGTCTTACCATACCAAATAGTTTGGAAAGTTTGGGAAGTTCAGCTTTTGAAAACAATATAATTTCTACTCTTTCTTTTCAGTCGGAATGTCTATTGAAAGAAATTCCGGCAAATTGCTTTTACAATAATGATATTAAAAATCTTACTACTCCAAATAGTGTACTTATCATCAAAGATTATGCATTTTCTAATAATAGAAATCTTAATTCAGTTACATTAAGTGCAAATCTGTTAAAAATTAAAAGAGGTGCATTTTATTTTTGTAATCTATCTTCAATTAGTTTGCCGGGTAGTTTGGTTTTTATTGGAAGATATGCTTTTGAAGGAAATTTTAATCTTGGAAACATAAAACTCCCGGTATCTGCAAATAATTATAAGTGGAATGACAGCAACGGAGATATACAAAATGAAGGTGCCTTAGTAACAAATAAAAGTTATTCTTATGTTGCCAGAATACCATATACACTAAAAGTCGAAGATGTGGTAGTAGAGAATGGAGTTATTACAAGTTGTTCTTATTTTCTTGATATTACTCATTTAGCCAGCCTGATAACTATACCTGAAAAACTTGATGGTCAAAATATTACAGGTATTGGAAATGGTGTTTTTTATGATTGTGGAATTTCAGAAATTGTTTTGCCGGCAGGTATTAAGAATATAGAAAATCATGCTTTTCCCAATAACGAGATTATTTCCTTAAACCTGCTAAAAACTTTGGAAACAATTGGTGAAAACGCTTTTACAAATAATTGCCTTAATTCTTTAACTTTTGAAACTCAAAGTCAAATTGAAAAAATTGGCATGTATGCATTTGCGTCCAATAGATTGGTTAAAATTGATTTCCCCCAAAGTCTATTTAAGATTGAAAAATACGCATTTGAATCTAATTTTCTGCAAAAAATCACTTTTGAAGAAAATAGTCAATTGCTATCTATCGGTTCAGGAGCATTTAGAAATAATTGGGGACTTTTAAATTTTATTTTACCCGATCCTAAAGTTAATGGGTATGAACACTGGTTAGATTGGGATGATAAAAAGTATAACAATAACCTCATTGTAACTAATTTTGAAAGCTTTTATAAAATTCCGATTGAATATACATTAACTGATGCCGATGTAGAAGTTGTAAATGGTGTTATTATAAGTTATAATCCAGGTAATCCGTATGCCAATATTTTAAATATCCCTGAAATAATAGACGGACAGGAGATTATTGGAATAGGCGGAGGAGTTTTTCGGAACTTCGGATTAATTGGGGTTGATTTACCTGCATACTTAAAAATAATAGACTATAGTGCATTTGCCGATAATGATATTTTAAGAGTTACAATTCCAGCAAGCGTGGAAGAAATTCGAGGTCAAGCCTTTTATATGAATAACATAAATGAACTTATTTTTGAAGACAACAGTATGTTATGGAACATTGGCTGGGGAGCTTTTTTAACTAATAGAATATCGTCATTAATACTTCCGGATTATTTAAAACATATTGAAGGTTATGCCTTTGCATACAATAGAATTTCAATTGGAATTACTGTGCCTGATGGTGTTGAGTATATAGGGTGGAATGCTTTTTCCGGGAATTTTATACCCCAATTGATATTTGGGGAAAACAGTAATTTGTCCTATCTCGGTCCTTATGCTTTTGCAGGCAATATTATTTCCAATGAAATTTTTATTCCCCAAAATTTAACAGAAATCTCCGATTATGCTTTTCGTGACAATAACATCAGCAAGGTTATAACACATAATGGAATTGTAGAATATGGGAATGGAGTTTTTGAAAACAATTATCCTTCGCTTACTATTATTTTACACAAACCTCCCACTATTCCTTATGTTACTCATTTTTTTGGATGGAAAGATAATGATGGAATTTATTATAATCCGGGTGAAAAAATTCCTGATTTTGGGAATAGATATAAAGCAGTAATTGATCAATATTTTGTGGTTAAATTTAAAGTTGTGGACGATAATAATGAGCCCGTTGAAGATGCCTCAATCGATTTTTATAACAGTATATTGTCAACAAACGTCAATGGAATTGATTCTATTGGGCCTGTTATGAGGGGAATTCAAAATTATGAAATTAGTGCAGCAGGATGTTTTGAATTTTCAGGAAGTGTTGATGTTCAAGATGATATGACTATTATTGTTACTCTCACCAGATATTATAAGGTAGAGATAAATATTGTTGATGAAAATAATAAGCCTATTGGTGGTGCTGAATTATTTTTCGATAATTCTAACTTCAACATCGATACAAATGGAAAAATCACTTTCAATCTTCCAGATGGCAATTACCCAATAGTAATAAATTCATCTGGTTATAAGGAATCTTCCTCTACATTTACCGTACTTGACGCAGATACTTCAATTATTGTTCAATTGCAATCTGTTATAGTGAACTACTTTTCCAATGGCGGAACCGGGGTCGATTTCTCAGAAACTACTGATGGGAGTAATTATGTAATAACAGAAAACCTTTATACCCGAACTGCCTACACTTTTTCTCACTGGAATACCAATCCTGATAATTCAGGAATGACATACACCGAAAATGAGTCAATTACACTGGGATATTCAGATATTGATTTATATGCAATCTGGACACCAGTTAATTATAATATTACTTATCATCTAAACGGAGGTATAAATCACACCAATAATCCTACCATTTATAATATCGAAAGTGACATAAACCTTTTGGCAGCATCTAAACCATCACTTTATTTTGCAACCTGGTTAGATGCTGATAGCAACAGGGTTAATAAAATAGAAAAAGGAACCACGGGTGACATAGAACTTTGGGCGGTTTTTACCCCGGAGCCTACCTATTTTATTGATTATTTTAATTTGGAAAATGCAAGTCATAATAATCATTCCTTTTATACCAAATTCGATTTACCCCTTTCATTTACCAATGCTTATAAAAAAGGGTATGAATTTTTAGCCTGGTATGAAGATTCTTTATTGACTAAACAAATCACAACTATTCCGGCAGGAAGTGCAAAAAATTATGAAATTTATGCAAAATGGGGTGGATTGATTGAATACTCCATAACTTATAATCTTGACGGTGGACAAAATAATTCTTCCAACCCTGATAATTATACCATTGAAAGCAATCCCATTGTATTTGAATCGCCAACCAAAGCAGGTGCTAATTTTGATGGCTGGTACAGCGATATTGCACTGACAAACAGAATCACAGGAATACCGGCAGGCAGTATAGGAGACACCACCCTTTTTGCCAAATGGGAATTAGATGTTTTTGAAATTGAATATGTATTAAACGGAGGCGTAAATAATATTGCCAACCCTGGCAATTATACCATAGACAGCAGCCCGATTACTTTTGAATCACCAATAAAAACAGGAGCAGGTTTTATGGGCTGGTACAGCGATAGTTCCTTTGATAATGAAATTACAGGAATACCAACAGGCAGTATTGGAGACACCATCCTGTATGCCAAATGGGAATTGGATATTTTTAACATAGATTATGTATTAAACGGAGGAATAAATGACCCGGTAAACCCTGACACTTATACTATAGAAACCGACACCAT
>JAHYIT010000304.1 GCA_019429205.1 Mariniphaga sp.
CGGAACACCGCCTCCACTGGCCCCAATGGCAGGATGAGGCTGCATTTTTTAACTGGAAGGATGAGATTATGGGGTTTGAATAAAAAACATATTTTTAATTCCCCTCTTTTCCCAATATTTCCTAAATTGCCCTTTCATTTTTTTTGAACCTTTTCCATAGTTATGAAGCTGAATCCCGTAAAACCCAGGAAAGCGCTCAACAAGGCCTGGCTGAAAACCAAGCCCAGCCGATGTGAGATTGAAGCATTCAAGCAAAACCTGCAGCAATTGTTGGGGCACATCAGTGAAACCGAATCGGAAGAATTTCACAAAAACCTGGTGAGCCATTTCCTGAAAAATACGTATTGCCACGACCGGTTTTTCATTAATACCAAAGAGCGGGAAGATATGGCCATTTACACCGGTAAAAATGCTGAAAGTCAGGTTGGCGTTATCATCGAAGCCAAAAAACCATCGAACAAAGCCGAAATGCTTTCGGTAGAGAAAATAAACACCAAGGCGCTGCACGAACTGATTTTGTATTACCTGCGCGAGCGTGTTTCCGGAAAAAACCTCGAACTGAAATACCTGGTAGCTACCAATATTTACGAGTGGTTTATTTTTGATGCAACCGATTTTGAAAAATGGTTCGCCCAAAACAGAGCTTTTGTAAAACAGTTTTCCGACTTTGAAGAAAAGCGGCTTAGTGGCACCGACACCGGCTTCTTTTATAAAAACATTGCCGCCCCGTTTGTGGAAAAGCTGGAGGAAGAAATCACTTTCACCCATTTCGATTTGCGCGACATTGAAAAATTGTTGTTAAGCAAAAACCCGGAAAACGACACGAAACTGATACCAGTTTTCAAACTGTTTTCACCAGAACATTTATTGAAATTGCCGTTTGCCAACGACAGCAACAGCCTCGACCGCGGTTTTTACAACGAACTACTCCATATTATCGGACTGGAAGAAACCAAAGAGGGCAACAAAAAAATAATCGGTCGAAAAACCGGGGAGAAACGCCATGCGGGTTCACTCGTTGAAAATGCCATTACCATACTGAATTATGAAGATTGCCTGTCGTCGGTAAAACGGTCGGATTACGGCGCTACCAAAGAAGAACAACTTTTTAATGTGGCTCTGGAACTTTCCATCACCTGGATAAACCGCATTCTTTTTTTGAAATTACTGGAAGGCCAGCTCGTAAAATACCACCGGAACGACAGATCGTACCGGTTTTTGAATACCGAACGTATTCCAGATTACGATGCACTAAACAAACTCTTTTTTCAGGTGCTGGCCGTGCGCGAAACCGAACGCAGCGAACCGGTGAAGCAGCGGTTTGGTAACATTCCGTACCTGAACAGTTCGCTTTTTGAACCGAACAATCTGGAGCACAAGACCATTCGCATCAGTAATCTCGAAGATGAATATGTGCTGCCGGTGCTGCCCGCTACCGTACTCACCGACCGCACCGGAAAAAAGGTAAAAGGCGAAAAAAATACGTTGCACTACCTGTTTGAGTTTCTGGATGCCTACGATTTTGCCAGCGAAGGTTCTGAAGAAATTCAGGAAGAAAATAAAACACTCATTAACGCATCGGTGCTGGGGCTCATTTTTGAAAAGATAAACGGTTATAAAGACGGCTCGTTTTTTACCCC
>JAHYIT010000141.1 GCA_019429205.1 Mariniphaga sp.
CCGTAAACCAGTTTGTTTACCAATACCTTGTCACCCGGCAATAATGTGTCTTCCATGGAACCGCTCGGTATGGAGTAGATTTCGATAAAAAATACCCGGAACAGGATGGCAAAAATAAACACGCCGGCAAAGGTAAATACCGTTTTAAACCACTTTCTTTTCATCTGCTATATCGTTTATAAACCAGCATATTCAACCTTTCCCTTAATTTTCAGCTCAACCGGCGAATCTTTCCCATTAAAATACACGGTAATGGTTTTATGAAAAACTCCGGGAGAAGTAGCGTCATAAGCAACCTTAATTTCCCCTTTTGCTCCCGGTTTAACGGGTTTCCGGGGCCACTCAGGAATGGTACAGCCACACGAGGTTTTTACATTGCTTATTACCAGCGGCGTTTTGCCGGGATTGGAAAATTCAAAACCGTAGTACACCTCCTCTTTTAAAGGGATAGCGCCAAAATCATGCTCCTGCCCCTTAAACCGGATAACGGCATCGTTTCGGGTGACGGGAGAGGAACAGGAAAAGATAAACAAAAATAAGCTTAATTGTGCAAGGATTTTCATCTCACTTTCTTATTTTGGTTACTATGAGAAATCATTGCTCTTTCATTCGTTTTTGTATTTCATTTAAATATATATTTTTCATTTCTTTTGAACGTATTGGATTTCCTAACAGCAGAATTGTATTGTCCCTGTTTGTTAATACAGTCTCAAATTGTGGTGATTCTTTCATGAATTTGTTTTGTGTAAAAAAATCACATTTCACATCTAAAAAGAATGGGTAAGAAAAATTATTTATCTCTCCAGATTCAATAATATATTTAAATAATTCAAAATTATCGTCTGATTCACAAATTAAAATTACAGGCACCTCAAACTTTTCAAAACTTGGAATTATATTGTTCCACAGTAAAATATCGCGAACGCATGTAGGACATGAGGCATTTATATGTGAATAAATTTTAAATCGGGCATTGGACAACTGAACACTATCCGCAATGTAATTATAGAATGGAGCGTAAATTCTTAAACTGTCAGGAATGGTTAATTTTTTGCCCAGACAATTCTCTATTACTGATTTTAAGTGTGCTTCCCTTTTTTGATTTTCTTTGTTCTGACAGGATATAGTTAAGGTCACGAAAATGATCAATATCATATATTTTACGATTTTGAATACGTTATTTTTCATTTTTCCTTAATTGATTTTTGCCTGGATAAGAAATCCGGTATTTACATCAAAAGCATATAAGGTTTTGTTGTCTTTTGATACAGCCATCCCTTGGATATGCCTGTTTAAGATTAATTTCCGAATAGGGTTTCCATCCCAATCATAAATATAAATGCAGTTTCCATAATAATAATTTGGACTATATCTTGATATTCCTGAATATGCCAGGTAAATATATTCATTTGTTACAGTTCCGTTAACAAATGCAAATTTTGTTTTTTCTGTTTTAATCATCAAATTATCCATGGGTTTATACTCTACATTAAACCCCTCAGGGCCATGTATTGCAACGCTTGATCCTGTTTTAATATTATAGATCTCAATTGCATCTAAAAAACGATATGGCAATACTAATTTATCCCCTGTCGGTTTTGTAAAAATAAAAGATTGATATACTGACTTAAATAGTCTTAATGATACATTTCCAGGTGTTTTTTCAATCTTTCCATACTCATTAATGACTTTACCTGAGATCAAATCAATTTCCTGAATTTTATATTTAGAATCTCTGAAACCTACACTGAATAAATGAGTACTATCCTTAAAATCAATCATATAATAATCATTTTTAAGAGGATATTCATTAAAAGAAACATGTGTAGTTTTATTAATGAGATTTCTTTTATCAATGACAAATACCCTTCTTAATGTAATATCCTGCAACCATAGCCTATTGCCGTTGACTCCAATTGCTATTGGTGCCATTGCTTCACCAGGACCTCTCCCCTTGCCAACATGTCCATTTGAAAGTCCACTTTTATTTAAAGAATAATAATATAGAAATGTGTTTGCTCCAGGCTGTACATTCAATATTATTAAAGTAGAATCAACCAACCTAAGCATTCCTGCAATTCCTTCTTTGTATTCATAAATATTTTTGAAAACAACAGTATCCTCTTTCGGGAATTTGGAAAAAAACATAAAATTTTCATTTAAGACGCTTTCTGTAGGTTCACATCCAACAATTATTAAGCACGTTATGACAAATACTACAAACGTTTTTAAACATGGATGAAATTTTTTTATTACCCATAACCGTAATATCTTCAAGTATAAACTATTCATAATCATATTTTAATTTAGCCAATTTTTTGATTGGAAAAGATTATAGTAACAATAACATCTGGATGTTATTGTTACTATAAACATAATTTCACTCTTTATGAGCACATAATTTTATTGGTTACAAAGAAACATATATGATTCCTCACAAAGGTATTTGGGGACATAGGGAGGATGAGCGCATACATCCAACCAATAACTTGTATAAAAACAGCCATTTTGACCTGATTCAGAATTCGCAGCGTTAGCAGCGATTAAGCTGACTAAATTTACATCCGCATCTGTTTTAGAGTCGGATGATAAATTAACATTAAAAAGCATAATACCTGTTATTAACAGTAAACTAAATATTCCTATAATTTTTTTCATTGTGATAAAGTTTAAAATTGTTTGTAAAAATTTTTGATTGCCTGGTTTTTCATTTCACAGGCAAAAAACACGCAGTTTCTATAGTTGTATATTTCCTTATCTTTGCTCCCCGAAAGGAGAGCTACCAAAACTGATGTTCGCTACCGGGTGAATGTTGTGTTATGTAGTTTTTCCCTTTCATTTTCATTTTATAAAATATTGTGTTTCTGAACAAATTTACTTCAAACCAAACAAAAATTTGTCTAGTTTCCTGTTTTCTTTGTGAATGGCCATTTGCAAAGAAATTCTGCAAGTTTTCTTTTAGAAACCGGTATTCGGTATAATTTTTGATATATAATCCTCTTCTCTATATCAATATTATCAATTTCCTGTAAATTTACAATGTACGACCGATGGCATCTGAAAAAATACTCTGCTCCAATTTGTTCTTCCACCCTTTTTGAATTTTCAGATTTTGTATGTGATTCCCCGGTTTTTAGGAAAATTTGGGTATAGCTGCCATCGGCCCTGCAATAGCAAATATCTCTTGTATCGATCCAAATATCCCGGTTATGTTCCCTGATTTTAATCCGTCCGGAGTTTGATTTTTTGCGTTCCATATTTTTGTTTTTTTTGGGCTAACAGGTTATCTGGAATTTTCCAAATAAAGTTCAGCCGGGAACACGGGCCCGTTCTTTTCAAAGTCGTACAAACTTTGAATTTTCAGGTTCAGCAATTCGATTTTATAATTGATAAGCGCCTGTGCGTAAGCAATCTTTCTTTCCGAAAGTTGTGTTTGATACAGGTTGAGATCCATCCCGGTGAGATCGCCGTTTTCGTACCTTTTGAGGTTGATTTCGTAAGTCAGTTCGGCATTGGCCTGGCTTTGCTCTGCAATCTCAATCTGCGTCAACTGGTTTTGCAGGTTCCGGTAAGCCTGCCTGATTCTTATTATAATCTGATTTTGTTCGTCGGTGTAGTTCAGCTTTTGCGACTCGATGGCGGCCTCTTGTGCGGCGATACGTGCTTTTTTCTCGCCCCAGTCAAACAGCGGAATGTTGAAGCTCACGGCCACTGAAGGGCTGTTGGTGGGCACATCGAAAATCCGTTCGAGGTTGGGGTTGTCACCCGAAATACCAAGGCGCAGGTTCACATCGCCGCGGAATTCATTCTGCGATTTGGTGCGAATCAAATCGAACTGGCCGTTTTCAATTTCTATTTCGCGCTGCCGGAGTTCCATGCGCGATTTCAAACCGTTCTCAATCGCTTTTTCCAGGTCAACCTGAACAGGATTTACAGCTACGTCGGCCAAAATGGAAAAATCTTCGTAAAGGTCCATGCCAAGGTACAGTTTTAACTGGTCTTTGGCATTTTCAAACGTAACCTCCCGGTTTTGCAACGTAGATTTGGAGGTGGCGAGGTTGAGTTCGGCCTGGTACAGCTCTTCTTTGGCTGCCAGCCCGGCATCCACTTTGTTTTTTATGATTTCGTAACTTTTTTGGGTATTTGCCAGTTCTTCCTTTGCAATGTTCAGGTTCATTTGCGCCATATATACATTGTAAAAAAACTCCGTAACATTCCGTTCCAGGTTCAGCCGCTGCATGGCATAACTGATGTTGGCATTTTCAAAACTCAGTTCCAGCTCTTTTAATTCCAGTTTTTGTCGGTTGTAGGTAAAAAGCGGCTGGTTAAAGTTAAGGTACAGATTGTTGTAAAAAACTTCGCTTTCCGTGTCGGTTGCATCGGAAAAACTGCTTTGCCACCCGAACTCGTTGGTCAGCGAAAGGGTCCCGTCGGTTAAAAGTATCGGTTGTTCCACCCTGAGCAGTGCATTGGTTTGAAAATTTTCGTTGGTGTACCACTGCGACACCCGGTTGTCGAAACGCCGGTTACGGCTAAAACCTACCGGCGAAACATCAAGCGAAAAGCGCGACTTGAGGGCGGCCCGTTGTGCTTCCAGATTCTTTTGGAATTGCTCCAGGTTCAGCATCGAGCGTTTTAAATCGGGGCTTCCGGTTTCGGCAAATGAAATGGCCTTGTCGAGGGTCAGGATTTCCTGGGCCCGGATTCCCGGAATAGTGCTAAGTAGTATCAGTCCGAGGAAGATTGTTTTATGGATTGGATTCATAAAAAATCAGGATAATTTTCTACTCTGCCTCAGAGTACTCTACATCAGCTTTCAGTAGCAATCTGTAAAAACGGTCTTCTGTATTGGCCTTTACGATTGCAAAAATTTCTTGTTGTCCTATTCTGTCTTTAGTATTAAAAACAAGCTGGATTGTCCCCTGTTGCTTAGGAGCAACCTGCCTTGAAGATAATTTATAATCCGTACACGTACAATCGGGATTAATATATTCAATCTCAAGGTTATGGTTACCCGCATTCAAAAAGTTATACTCAGCAACCAATAAAGTATCTGAGGGAACTTTCCCAAAATCTACTATCCTTTGTGTAAATTCAAGTTTTGTTAATCTATTTATTTGAGTATCTGTATTTTTACTTTTGCTCCTGCATCCATTCACAGAACAAACTACGAAAATGAGAATTGCTAATATGGTATCTTTTTTCATAACAATTGGGGTTCTATAGTTTTAACTCAAATCTATATGCCTTAATTTTTTCATTCATTTCATCAATCCGGGCATTTGTGTAAAAATAGGGTTTAATATAACCCACAACATTACAATTCTTTGGAACTGCAACATCTGCAATAAGTGTATCATTTCTATATATTTGAAGACCATCAAATGGTGTGTCAGGATTTTTCTTATAACTTCGAAATAAAATATTCTTCTCATCAAAATACTTTACCCATGTATAATACCCTCTCTTTGGCCTGTCGTTAAAATACAAATTGCGAAATTGTTTTATATCTAATGTGGACAATTCCTTATAATCAGTGTCCATTTCCTTTCCTTTAAAACCCAAAGCTTTTACCGGTCTAAACGTATGGTCATAAACATATATCAATGAGTCAATCTCATGCGATATATAAAAATTATCACTGTTGTCAATATCGTAATGAAAAAAAGCATGATGCCCTAAATATTTATAGTCCAGATACCGGGGAGATCTTCTTCCCATAACTTCTTTGATTTTGTTATTTCGGTAATCCACCTTTAACAAAATTCTTCCCTCTAAATAATACCGGCGGGAAAATGGATTAAATCGTTCTGATTCGCCATATATCGGAATAAAAATATGGCCTTTTGAATCGGATTGAAGGAAGAGATTTTCATAGTCAAAGGTATAAGTCGCAGGATTCTCCGGATCTTCCCTAACTGTGTTATTATAGTTTATATCAAAAATATTTTTAAAATCTAACTCCCAATTTTCATTTATAAGGTAATAATCCGATGTACTCCCCAAAGCTATTTTCTTCCCATCCGGAAGAAAACTAAAAGCATCAATAGATTTAACCGGAATTTCATTGGGACCACGTCCCTGTCCAAGTTTTTTCTCTAATAAGCGACCATTGGTATCGAACACAAAAACCCAGCAAAACCGTGAATCAATAAAATAAAGCAAAGAGTCGTCAATCTGTAACTGACCGCTAAAAGAGGAATTAATATTATCGAAATTTATTGTATCCAATTTAATTCGGTCAATTAATATTTTCTTTGTAGTTATTGGTTTTACTTCAAAATACTCTTCAAAAGACATTTCTTCATGCCTGGAACAACCGATTAACAGAATGAGAAAGAGATAATACAGATATTTCATTTTTAGATATTTTAAAAATCAAACGTTAACAATAAGAAACAACCGCAGAAATTTGCATATACCTACAGTTACCTGGATTCGTATTTGAAATTCTGCGGTCATTCTTTTTGAAATCAAATACCAAAATCAACAATTTCCATTGTAATCATCACAATGAATATTACCTCCCGGTTGACTCTGAGCACATACACTTCCGCCTCCATCTGCTTTACATTTTCCCAATAGAGTGCAGTTACAAATAATCCGGTCGCCAGATTCAGAATCAGCAGCAGCCATCTTTATCACATTTTTCAGTAATAATTCGTTGTTCCAGGCAGTTGATTTACTATAATCAAGGTTGACGAACATACCTGCCAAAAGAAGGCATAATCCTAATATTCCTAAAATTCTTTTCATTTTAAACAATTTTAAATTAATAATTCGCAATACTTCACCCGTTTTATTCTCCCCGATAATACAGGAACCCGTAGTCCCTTTACAGTTATTTTTTATCTTTGCTCCCGAAAGGGAGCTACCAAAACTGATGTTCGCTACCGGTTGAATGTTGTTTTATGTAGTTTTTCCCTTTCATTTTTTAATCGCTCAATTACCCGCCCCTATTCATGAATTTCTCCGGCGTGTGAGCACTTTTTATTTATAAGAAATTAATATTCCTAATTTAATGGTTATATCGCCCATAAATATAAGAATATTTTACATCAAAGACAAAATTGTTGAAATATTTTTCCCACCTTAAGAATCATCAAACAATAACAAACTATAGTCAAACTCTCGAACAATTGTCAAACTTTTCGAACCATTTCAAACTATCGTCAAACATCCTATTTCACCCTCTTCACTACCCTCTCCCATTTAAATTCACCGTAACGATAATTAAATAAAACAAGGCCTGCTTTTCCCACAATATTTTCTTCAAGCACAAATCCCCAGTAGCGCGAGTCGTTGGA
Organism: Mariniphaga sp.; assembly: GCA_019429205.1. GTDB lineage: Bacteria > Bacteroidota > Bacteroidia > Bacteroidales > Prolixibacteraceae > Mariniphaga. Next base: position 7,308 of record JAHYIT010000141.1, read on the forward strand.
GTTAGTACGGTTGTCGCCCAGCATAAAATAGTAGTTTTGCCGAAAGACGTACCGGGTTGCCGGTTCTTCGCCGAGGTAGTACAGCCCGTCTCTTTCTTCCAGTTTTACTTTTTCCAGGCGGTTAATCGTGCGCCCGTAAAGCAGAAAGTTTCGGTAGTTTAGTTTGATTGCCATGCCCTGGAACGGAATTACCAACGGGCCATAATCGTCGATGGTCCAGGCAAAGTTCCGGGTTTTGGGGTAAACCCAGCGGGATGAATCGGGTGGAGAGGTTTTTATCTTTATTGAATCGATACCACCCGATTCCAAAAGTTGATTTTTTTGGTTTTCTGTCAAAAGCATTTCTATTAAACCCCTTTCACGCGACCGGACATGATGGCCAAACGACTGAAGCCCCAGGCTGTCGGCCAGCCGGGAAAACTGCCGGGTACTGTCTGGCCAAATCTCGTAAACCTTTTTGGAAAGTGCCGGTTCCCGTAAAAACTGCCCGTTTATTTTTGCCTTGCCGCCTTCAATTGCCAGCGTATCGCCCGTGAGCGCCATGCACCGTTTAATAAAAAAGTTATTGCGGCCTCCCCACAACGGATGGGAGAATACCATTACATCGCCCCGTTTGACGGTGGAGAATCCCGGCAGCCGCCGGTAATTCCAATATACCGAATCGGGATTGGCCGAAGCGCCGGCTTGTAAAAACCATACCAGGTTTATCCAGGGGATATCATAAGGCGATGCCGGCAGTTTAGGGCCGTAAACCAGCTTGTTTACCAATACCTTGTCACCCGGCAATAATGTGTCTTCCATGGAACCGCTCGGTATGGAGTAGATTTCGATAAAAAACAGGCGGAACAGGATGGCGAAAATAAATATTCCGGTGAAAATATAGGTAGTTTTCAACCACTTTTGTTTCATCACTTTCAAAATATTGACCTATATATCCCACCAGTTCTCCCAGTGGAAAAAATAGAATAAAATTCAAATATCAATTTCTATAACGCAAGTACAGCTTTTATGAATTCATCAAACTCTTTTCCCTCATTATAACCGTCAACGGTATCATACGGAAATATACCCAAAATCCTGTCAACCATGCTATTTTGATCTAACAAAACAACAGAAGGTGTATGAAAAAGATTAAGTTCATGTTTTATTATTGCTTTTTCGTCCTCATACATTCTACCAATCATTCCATTATATTTTTTTTCAAATCTTTCGTTAAGTCCTGTACCCACAACAAAAGCAATTCTTTCTTTATACAATTTGTTAATTCTTGAAACAAATTGGTACCCTTTTTCTCTACAACCTGAGCAATCTGAACCAACAGTTATTAATAAAACCACCTTTTTTTTATTGAATATTGAATCTCCTAAAATTTTTATCGGACTATTGAGTTGCTTACCCAACGCATTCTGGTTTATTCCTTCTGCTTTTTTGATAAATTCTATTTTGTAGTTATCCTTATTCTGTTTTTTGTATGTACATGAAATGAATGTTATAATAATTAGAAATAAAGTAATATGAATAAATATAAAGTTTCTCATTTTATATACATTAATTGATTTTAAATTCATGTATTTCATAAGAAAAAGCATCATAGGCAATTAACCTGTTTTCAATTACACAAAACGAGTAATACCAAGAGCGATTCCCTGAATTATTATTTAATTCTAACATTTTAATTGGGGTAATTTTTTCTTTTCCAACTTTTAACATTAGAATATGATGACAAGTTGGCTTATCCACAGATTTGTCGTACCCCATCAACAATAAAAACAACTTGTTGTTTTCTAAATATGATTTAAAAACAATTGAAGTTACTCCCCTGATTCCTATATTTTTCAGGTCCTTTTTTTCTTTATCTTTAATGTAAGGAAATAATGAGTTAAAGTGTTTAATTTCGGAAAAATCGAACGAATCTGTAAATTCTCCATCGAATGAATATCTTTCTATAATAGGATCACTTTCGCATATCGCAATTATTTGGTCGTGCCATTTTTCTAAAAAAAATTTTCGGGGAGCATTTGTATTTATATCGTTTATTAATCTGGTATTTGTCCCAAATCGTTTGAGTACTTTACCATTTATACGGGCTTTAAAAATGGGAGGAGTATTGTCAGGCTCCATTGGGCTGCCATAATAAACTGAATCCACAACAATAAAATGGCTGGAAAATGGCACTAATCCCTTAATATTTCCAATATGCCCTCCTTTGGTTGTATAGATATTAATTCTTTTATGACCTTCATCAATTACATATATTTTATTGTTAGTAATCATACATCCGTTGGGAAAATTAAGTTCGGCTGGTCCGTGTCCGGGTGAACCTATAATGTGTGAAAAATTATATACTGAATCAATGCATACAATCCGATTGTTCTTAAAATCGGAAAGATAAATGAATCCTTTATATTCACGCATATCTGTGACAAGAGACAGAAAAATTGAATCATTAATCCGGGAAATTTTTTTTACCGGAGACAAAGTAGTTTGATCAATTTTAAGAAAATCTCTATCCCGTTTACACCCCAATAAGAAAAATAGGAGTATAATTATTGTTATTTTTTCAAAGTTAAGCATGACAAAAATATTAATCAACCAACTAATGTCTGAGACTGGAGTAACTCCAGCCTCAGATAATGATAAAGAAAAATAGTTAACATTAACAAATTATGCTACAATAGTAGTTCGTTCCATCACACTGAAAATAATCACTATGTTCTACACAAAGACCGTCACAATCCATTTTTGCAGTACAATCAGGATATGAACTGCATTCAGAACTACATTCAATAGCTTGAGAAGATAAAAAATCTAATGTAACAGATACTGAAGTTGCATTTGAGACAATGCCAACATTGTAAATTAATAAAAGCATTAAAATACTACCTGCTAAAAACCTAAAAATTTTCTTTTCCATTTTTTTAAAATTTAAAATAATTCATTCTTTTTTCTTTCTGAAAGGATAGGAACCCATAGTTCCTTTACAGTTATTTTTTATCTTTGCTCCCCGAAAGGGGAGCTACCAAAACTGAAGTTTAAACGCGATTTGAATTTTGTATGTGTAGTTGTTCCCTTTCATTTTAATGCCGTTTCTATTTCCAGTCCATTTTATCAAATCACTTCGGTGAACATGAATATTTATTCCTGTAGCAAAGACCGGGATTAAAACCACATCCTTTGGTTGTGGATAGCCCGGTTTCAGTAAATTTTCTATTATATAAAAAATAAAATGCAACATATAGACTGTAAATATAAGTGTATTCTATAATTAAAACAAAATATTTGGAATAAAAAACAGCAAATAATCAAACCATTGTCAACCTCCGTCAAACAATCTTCGAACAAATTTCAAACAACTGTCTCCGAAAGCCGCGAAAGCGATGCCTTTGGCAGAGTTCTACGGACAAACCATCGAACAACTGCCGAACTCGTCAGCGCAGTTTAAGCCCGTAACAATAAAAACAATTTCACCGGACCTGTCCTTTAATACTCAACTGAACCGGCGAATCTTTCCCATTAAAATACACGGTAATGGTTTTATGAAAAACTCCGGGGAAAGCCGCGTCATAAGCAACCTTAATTTCCCCTTTTGTTCCCGGCTTAACGGGTTTTTGGGGCCACTCAGGAATGGTACAGCCACACGAGGTTTTTACATTGCTTATTACCAGCGGCGTTTTGCCGGGATTGGAAAATTCAAAACCGTAGTACACCTCCTCTTTTAAAGAGATGGTACCAAAATCGTATTCCTGCCCCTTAAACAGGATAACGGCATCGTTTCGGGTGACGGGAGAGGAACAGGAAAAGATAAACAATCACTACTGACCGGTTAAAATTTCAGTAAAAATGGGGCTACTTCCGTAAGGTTTCGCCCCAATGTTGTAAGTTTGTTTTGCAAAAAAAAAACTGCAACATGGGCAAAGATATAACAAAGAATTTAG
>JAHYIT010000142.1 GCA_019429205.1 Mariniphaga sp.
TGAAGTTGGTGTAAAAAGTTTAATCGGCGAAAAACAGGGAGCAAGGGAAAACTATGCTCCAAAATCAAAAAATGGTGCGGAAAAACAGCGGAAAAAGAAGGGAGAACGAAAAAACAACAAAATGGGGTGCAACAATAGATAATATTACAACTGATTATGGACAAATGTCCACCGAAAAACAATCAAAGGAAAAACAAACGGAAAAACTGCCGACTTTATAGACAGACTCTATTTAGAAATCAAAAATATAGCTTGTTTAATTCTTTCATAAATGATGTAATTCCGAACATTAAGGTTGCATCCATTGAAAACAGGTATTCCAGATTAGAAGAATTAGCTGTTCGGTTTAATCTTGATTTTGACGATTCATATCAGGCAGTTCTTTCTGAAGACCATAATTTGACTATTGTAACAATGGATAAAGACTTTGAGCGGATAAAAAAACGCATAAGAATTAAATTTTTAAAATAGAAACATAATTGTTCAATGAAACATTTCACTTCTGTAAAAGATATTCCCGATTTAAAGAAGGCGGTTGAAACTGCCCTCGAAATTAAAAAGAACCGGTTTATCTATCAGCATTTGGGTAAAAACAAAACCATGGTGTTGATATTTTTCAACCCCAGTTTGCGTACCCGGCTGAGTACTCAAAAAGCAGCCATGAACCTGGGTATGAATACCATGGTAATGAACGTGGGCGAAGATGGCTGGCAGCTTGAATCGGACCTGGGCGTTGTAATGGACGGCGACAAACCGGAACACCTGAAAGAAGCCATCCCGGTTATTGGTAAATACTGCGATATGATTGGCATTCGGGCTTTTGCCAAATTTCAGAATAAAGAGGACGATTACGCCGAAAAAATTCTGAATCAATTTATCGATTATGCCGGTGTGCCTGTTGTTAGTATGGAAGGCGCCACCCGCCATCCGTTGCAAAGTTATGCCGATTTGGTGACCATCGAGGAATTCAAAACAAAGGAACGGCCCAAAGTGGTGCTTACCTGGGCGCCGCACCCGCGGGCATTGCCGCAGGCTGTGGCCAATTCGTTCGTTGAATGGATGCGCGAAACTGATTACGAACTGGTGGTTACCCATCCCGAAGGATACGAATTGGCGCCGGAGTTTATGGGCAATGTGAAAGTGGAATACGACCAGAAAAAAGCTTTTGAAGGCGCCGACTTTATTTACGCCAAAAACTGGGCGTCTTACACAAGCTACGGGCAAATTCTTTCCACAGATTTTGGCTGGACAGTGAACGAAGAAAAAATGGGTTTAACCAACAATGCCAAGTTTATGCACTGCCTACCGGTTCGACGAAATGTAGTGGTAACCGACAGCGTTCTTGATGGTTCATCTTCCATTGTGGTGGAACAGGCTGCCAACCGTGAAATTACAGCCCAGGCCATTTTGAAAATGATTTTGGAAGATGGTTAAGAAGTCGTAATTTTGTGACAGATATTAGCGTTATGAAGTCCATTACCATTGATATTTCAGATAAGGTGTACAAAACATTCCGGGATTTTTTGGAATTGTTGCCCAAAGATAGTTTCAAAATTTACGATAACGACCCCGATGAATTGACTGCTGAAGAAGAAAAGGCTTACTATTCAGTGCAGAAGAAAATTGAAAAGAGAGACTTTAGCGATTTTGAAGATTGGGATGATTTGAAAAAGAAGTTTTGATGTACACCCTGATAATTCATAAAAAAGCTGCAAAATTTTTAAAATCCCGTAATTCTTCTACAAAAAGTATTATCGTTAAGAAACTGGAACTCTTAAAAGAAAATCCATACTCACACCCGCTGCTTGACATTAAGAAGCTTAAAGGTGTTGAAAATGTATTTCGTCTGAGAATTGGAACCATCAGAATTATTTACCAGGTTGAAGAACATGAATTAATGATTTTAGTGATTTCAGCAGGTGGAAGAGGAGATGTTTATAAAAAGAAATGATGGAAAGTAAAATCGAAATAATCCCCGCCATCGACATTATTGGCGGAAAGTGTGTGCGGCTTTCGCAGGGCGATTACGAGCGGAAAACCGTTTACAACGAGAATCCGCTGGAAGTAGCCCGCATGTTTGAGGATGCCGGAATCAGCAGGCTGCACCTGGTGGATTTGGACGGCGCCAAAGCCAAACACATTGTAAACTATAAAGTGCTCGAGCAAATAGCATCCAAAACAAATTTAATCATCGATTTTGGCGGCGGACTGAAATCGGATGATGATCTGAAAGTTGCATTTGAATCGGGTGCTTCAATGGTAACCGGCGGAAGCATTGCCGTTAAAGAGCCGGAAATCTTTTTAAGTTGGCTCCAAAAATTTGGTAGCGAAAAAATCATCCTGGGCGCCGATGCCAAAGATGGAAAAATTGCCGTGAGCGGCTGGCAGGAAAGTACGGAATTGCCTGTGGTAGAATTTATTGCTGGATTTCACAAAAAAGGAATTTCCAAGGTTATTTCCACCGACATCAGCCGCGACGGAATGCTTACCGGACCTGCATTTGAATTATATTCAGAAATAATGGAAACTTTGCCTGACGTTGAAATTATTGCCAGTGGCGGCATTGCTTCTATGGACGATATTTACAAACTGGCTGAAATGGGCGTGCCAGGTGTAATTACCGGAAAAGCTATTTATGAAGGAAAAATCAGTTTAAAGGAAATTGAAAAACATAACTAAAAAAGGTTATAAAACAAAAATATAACTACTTTTGGTTATGACTTGATTATATAACTCAAATTGGTTATATTTAACTTGTGAAAAAGAAAGAGCAAATAGCAGTTTTAACAGGAGACATTGTAAATTCCTCAGCTTTAAATGAAGCTCAAAAAAAGTTTATCCAAAACGAAATTGAACATTTTAAACATGAAGGAATTCTTCTGAAGCCAGGGTTTTACAGGGGAGACAGTTTTCAACTGGCTGCAAAACCAATGGATGCATTGTTGCTTGCTCTAAAGTTCAGAATGGAAGTTAGGAGGAAAAGTGAGGCTGCCGACCTTAGAACCTCCATTGGTGTTGGTGAAGTTTCTTCCTGGAACGAAGATGTTTTACTGGCTGATGGTCCTGCTTTTGTTCTTTCCGGTAAAAACCTGGACAGTTTAAAAAAGAAAGACCTCAATATCATTATTGTAACAGGAAATAAAGAACTGGACAACGAACTGGAAACCTATTGTTTCATGACTGACTTGCTGTTGAAAAATCTTACATCAGTTCAGGCGAATGTGTTGTTTTACAAGTTGGACAAAATGTCTCAGGAGGAAATTGGAGAAATACTCCAGATTTCTCAGCCATCGGTGAGCAAAACATTGAAAGCCGCCAATTGGAAAGTAATTGAGAAGTTTCTGGAACGCTACGAACAAATAATTGAAAAACACTATGGAAATTCTGAATAGCGTTTTTTTACCCCTGTTAACCGGGCACCTGATTGCCGATTTCTGGCTGCAGCCTGACACATGGGTGCAGCATAAAAGGGAAAACGGCTGGAAGTCGAAAAAGCTGATTTTACATGCCGGGCTTGCTTCAATTCTTCCGGTGATTTTTACATTTCAGCTAAATTTGTGGTGGTTTTTCCCGGTTATTTTTGTGCTTCATTTTATTACCGACTTTTTTAAGTCGAAATTACCTGATACAATTCCGGCTTTTCTGATTGACCAGCTTTTGCATGTTGCAGTGCTGTGGGTTTTGGCCGTTTTTGCAACCGATGTAAAAATTGCGGAAAATGCAGCAACATTTTGGCTCTATTCTGCCGGATTTGTGTTGATCACTAATCCGACAGGAATTTTCACAGGCATGTTTTTAAATGCTGTAATTCCGGATAAAAACAAAAAGAACAGACATGATATTTCAGCGTGGATTGGTATTCTGGAACGAATACTTATCCTGATTTTTATTTTAGCCGGTCAGTTTGCGGCCATTGGTTTTCTCATTGCTGCCAAATCCATTTTCCGGTTTAATGACACCCGTGAAGACGGAAATATTAAAGCAGAATATTTTCTTTTGGGAACGTTGCTTTCGTTTACTTTGGCGATTGTTGTGGAGTTGGTAATAAACCGTTTATTAAAGGACATACTTTAAACATTGGACATTAAACATTAAACTGAAAAAATGCTTGCAAAAAGAATCATACCGTGTCTCGATATCCGCGACGGACAAACCGTTAAGGGGATAAATTTTGTGGACATCAAAGAAGTGGGCGACCCGGTTGAGTTGGGTGCCAAATATGCTGCCGACGGCGCAGATGAACTGGTTTTCCTCGATATTACTGCTACCCACGAAGGCCGCAAAACCTTTGTGGAACTGGTGAAGCGAATTGCTGCTCATCTCAACATTCCGTTCACTGTTGGCGGAGGAATCAGTGAATTGAGCGATGCCGATAAATTGCTAAGTGCGGGCGCCGATAAAATCTCCATCAACTCTTCAGCAGTTCGTAATCCGCAGTTGATTGACGATTTAGCTAAAAGTTTCGGAAGCCAGTTTGTGGTAGTGGCCATCGATGCCCGCGGCGATGAAAACAACCACTGGACGGTTACCGTAAACGGCGGACGAATTCCAACCGAAAAAGAACTGTTTTCGTGGGCAAAGGAAGCAGAAGACCGTGGTGCAGGGGAAATTCTGTTTACTTCCATGAACCACGATGGAACTAAAAATGGCTTTGCCAATGAACAACTGGCCCAACTGGCCGATTCTTTGAGAATACCCATTATTGCCTCGGGCGGAGCCGGCGCCAAAGAGCACTTTGTGGATGTGTTCACCAAAGGAAAAGCCGATGCGGGACTGGCCGCCAGCATTTTTCATTACAACGAAATTCCCATTCCCGAGTTGAAAAACTATTTAAGAGAAAAAGGAATTATGGTGCGGTAGATGTTTTAGCATCGTTAATGGCAGCATCCTTCGACTACGCTCAGGATGACGGTCACCCTGAGCGTAGTCGAAGGGAGTTTCCCGCACACATTCTCTTAAAACCGATCTTGTATTCACGGCATTAAATTGTAAATCGTTAAATTCGCGGCAAAATTTATACAAATGAATCCATTTTCAGGAATTGAACAAATCGACTTCGGCAAGCTGAACGGACTTATTCCGGCTGTTATTCAGGATAATTCAACCCAAAAAGTGTTAATGGTGGGCTTTATGAACAGGGAAGCCCTGGAAAAAACTCAGGAAGTTGGAAAAGTTACCTTTTTCAGCCGCACCAAAAACCGGTTGTGGACAAAAGGCGAGGAATCGGGAAATTTTCTAAGTGTGGTTTCCATTCTGGTGGATTGCGACAATGATACATTGCTGATTAAAGCCAATCCGGTTGGTCCGGTTTGCCATACAGGCGCCGATACCTGTTTTTTCGAAACAAACAAAGAATCGGGAATCGGTTTTCTGAGTTACCTGCAGGATTTTATTGACAAGCGCAAAAAGGAAATGCCCGAAGGTTCTTATACCACTTCACTTTTTAAAGATGGAACTGCCAAAATTTCCCAAAAAGTTGGAGAGGAAGCCGTGGAAACCATAATAGGCGCCATGGCTAACGACAATGAAAATTTTATTTACGAAGCCGGCGACCTGTTGTACCACCTCATCGTTTTATTAACGCACAAAGGTTATCGTCTTGACGATGTTGTTCATGAATTAAAAAAGAGACATTCCTGATTTATCAACCATAACTTGCTATTTTAAAGTTTATTGCAGAAAAATTTCTTTATACTCTTTAAAGAAATGTTTTTCAGAACATTGTTATGAAACATAGTTTCAAAACATAACTGTAAAACATCTGAGATTTTTGGTCATTTGTCTGGAGTTTTCCGATATAGTTGGTAGCTTTGTAATTACTGGTAACTCGATAAAAAAACTGTATCATGGAAACCGCAACTGCATGTCCAACCAGCACTGCCACAATTCTGGCTTGTCAAAAAATTGCAAGATCGTTCAAAGAAAACATTTATGAATTGTCCAGAATCCGTAAGGATTGGGACCTTGAGTATGCCACCTCCTTAAATGTTTGGATAAACGACACCATTGAAAAATATTATGCTGAAAACCTCGATAGTGTTTACGATAAAAAATACCGCGACTGGCATGAGGTAATGGTGGCCGGGTTGCAAAGTCTTAAAGTACTTCGGGCTGCTTTAAAGGTGGACTTTAAAAACGATAAAGTTTTTTTGAAAAGTGTGTTTAAAAAACTGGGGTACAGCGACTATTTCAGCGATGCAAAAAATGGGGATCATCTAAGCCTCTATAAATTTTTATCCACTTTTTCTGCAAATCTCGATGAGGACACAAAACAAAAAATTATGCAGAAAGGTGTGCCCGATTCACTTTTCTGTAAAATTATTGAAACCGCACAACAAATTGAAGAATACAAATGCTGTTTTGAGGCGCTTGAGAGTGAAAATGAATTAAATACGTATGCACAAAAAGATGTTGCCGAAATTTATGAAACCATCCAGGACATTTGTCGAATTGCTGTTGCCTATTTTCAGTTCGATCCGATTAAACGTGACGAATTTAATTTCTACAAAGTAATGGTCAATCTTTAAATTACCAGATAATTAACTTTTGAAAGCGACCTGGCGGGATTCCGGCAGGCCGCTTTTTTCTTATTTTCGTCTGAATAATGGATCGGCGCCAATCGTACCAACCAAATCATTATAATATGCCTCAGATTCCAAGTAATTTAGCTGTTCTGTGGCTTTTTTCAGTTTGCTTTGAATTTCCATTTTTTCGACAAGCACTTTGTTATTGGGCTCAGATATAAAGTCATTTAAATACTGAATTTGTTTTTTCTGAAAGTTAACATCCTTTTGTTGCTTCAATTGAAGTCTTTCTTTATACCATTCAGTTTGAATCACATATTCCCGGTCGAACTCTTTTCTTAATTCCGGATCACTTAACTCTTTCCCCTCGTAGTGACCATAAGCCATTATATACAACAATATTTTTAACGGAGGAATGGCAGATTCCACACTTCCCTCTTCAAAATACCTCAAAGCCACTTTTTGCTGGGCTTCCACAATGTTTTTAATTCCGTCCACATAGTCTACCATGCCCTGGGTTTCGGGCTGAAGCATTTCATCGTTGAATACCTCGAGCGGTTCGTCAAAAAGCTTATTCATACACCGGAAGGCAAAGTTTTTATTGATGCGGTATCCCAGCCGGCTGGCAAGAATTTTTTCTCCGTTGTATTCAAAATCCTCCAGTTTTTGGAGGCAGTTGTTCTGTATCAGTTTTTGGGCGTCCCTGTCTTCGGGTTCAAGGCGCGCCCAAATTTCGGGAACTAAAATACTGATGTCATGGTCAAATCGTTTATTTTGGCCAATGTAACCGGCAGCAGAACTGAATCCCTGATATTCGGAAAGAATATAGGAAAGCAATGCATTGTTCAGATCGGTAGTGGGCACCAGCATATTAAATGGGCCTTTCGTAAGTGCACCTTCGGAACCTGCCCCTGTTGTTGATGGCGATTTTCCCGTAAGGCTACAAATAAAATCCATAAAAAGTTCAGGAATCTCCTGATAATGTATTGGGTTGTAAACGCTCAATGACCGAATTCCTTTTTCCCTTTCTGCCGGGTTGTTTCTGCGCCCGGGAAGAACTGCATTAACCGGAAAATGAACTGGCTTATCTTTGGGTACTTTTCTGAAAAGTCTTACTCCAACTTCGGCCAAATGTGATTCCTGATTTTCGTTTTTGAACAGGTTTCGCTGCAGGTAACGTGGGTTGTTGGTAGGAATTCCGTCCACAATGCGCGGATGGGAAGGAGCGACAAAAAAACAATCTTTTTGCCCTTCAGCTGCTTTTTGTATGAGTTGCTGAACCGGCTCTGTGTATTCATCGTACCGGATGGTATCTTCAATAAGGTCAATGGCATCTTGTTGTGTGAGTGGTTCATAATTGGTTAGAAACGTATTGTTCTCAACAATATCAGCTTCAGCATCTTTGTCGTAACCTCTGATTATCGCTTCGTCGGGCCGCTGGAACAGATAGCTTTCGCAGTTGGCAACCAGTTTTACACTTTTGTTCTGATATTGCGGATTGAGGTGATTTAACCGGCTTGCAGGAAGTGTAATGGATGCGGTAATATCGTCTTCCATTTGTATTTTACGGCTGGGAATAAAATCAGACCTGAGTTTATGGAGGTACCATTTGCCTTCAGGACTAAATCCAATACGGACATAGCTGGCAATTATTTTGTTGTGTTTATATCGCAAAGCATTTCCGTTGCGGCCATTTACAATTTCCACATTCAAAAATTCTTTCCATGATCCTTTATCCTGCTGAGTCCGGAACATTCGTTTTATATAGAGAGCCAGTGTTTTAACATGCGTTGGAATACTTTCAAGAAACTCATTATAATCATCAGTATATTGATCGGACGGAGTAAGCAGTTTTACTGCCGAGCCCAGAGTTCTGTGCGGGCTAAGGAAAGGTCTTGAGGGCCGGGCATTCGGATAAATGGTTTTCCATCGCTGCATATAGTCATAATTTATGAGCATGTCCGCCATTTCAGAGTCTTTTTCCAAATCCTGAATATAGAAAGATCCGTATTTGATGGCATTTTGCATCGATTTGGAGATTTCCGATTTTCCCCCACCCGAAACAGTACTGGGTTTATGGCAAAAGATGCCCTCGGGCGCTGTATCTATAATACGCCACAACTTTTGTTCCGGGTGTTTTACAAGTTGAAATTTATGGCCTGTTGGGTGTACATAAATTTTTTCAGGAGAAAGTTTCAGCTTTTGTTCTTTACCATCGTGCATCCACGTTACCAGGCCTTTATCAATTTCAATATCAGCATGTTCATGAATGTAAATTATATTCGGGTATTTTTTATCGATGGCATAATTTTCCGGAAACACTTCAATCCTGTCATCCAGCAATTCTTTTAATTCTTCAAAAGAATATTTATTTTCGAATTTTCCCGAAAATGGTTCACCATAAATATTGTCGCCCATGTTTCCGCAGGGGAATGCAATAGCACCACCGGCATGTTCTTCTTCAACCAGCCCGTAAAGATTGGCCGAATAGCTGATTTGGGTTTTGATTTCTTTTTTTGAATAGCCGTAATAATTGTCGGCAATTAATGTTACAACAACTCCGCGTTCGTCGCGGCAGGTTACCTTAAAGGCGCCTCCGTCGTTGTATAGTTCATTTTCGTCGGTCCAGCACATTCCGTCGTTTCGTTGCCTTTCGGTGGCATCGTTGAAATGCGGCAGCCCAATGTCTTTCTTTTTGAATTTTGTGAGTTGCGGGGCCAGAATAATACATCCGGTATGCCCGGTCCAGTGTTCAATATCAAGAGCTGCATCATTTTCTGCCAGGTTGTGGTCGCCTGCGTTTCCAAAAATGGTTTCTACAAAATCGAGATTACTAACTAAACTACCCGGCGCAAAAAACCGAACTTCCATACTTTTTTCGCTGATTACGCCTTTTACCTCGGGACAAACAACCGGACGAAGCAGCAACGAAACCATTGTTTTAGCCTTGTCATTCTGATTGGCTGTGAATGGAAGGATATTCATTTCATCGGCAGGATGAAGGGCTTCGTGAAGCATGTGCGCAAATGCAATTTTAGGCACTTCTTTTTTATCGAGTGCAACCGGAAGCCCGCTTTCCACTATATGAAATGTTCCTTTTGTTGTGCGTTTGTCGGCTGCCGGATTATTCAGAATTCCCTGTTTCAGCCGGTAAGAACTCAGCAATTCGCTTTTAAAGGAGTTGCCATTGGCCGGAAGACTGACTTCGCGGGCCATGCCAGGCTGGTTTAAAACCAGCGTGGAATCCGGCAATCGTGTTGGCTTTTCAAAATTGAGGTCTTTTAAATAATCATCAAGAAAATTTTGAATTCTTAAATCCGCTGGCGAAAGGTGGCCGGAGAGCAACCTCGACTTTTCCATAAAACTTTTGATTAACCCTTCGGTTAACGACATAAAACGCGCACTTGCAAGTTTAGCACCTTCCTCTGTTTCGTCGGTAAACAAAGGCTGACCGAGTGCAGCCAATTGCAGGTTAATATATTGAATCAATTCCCTACGGTCTTTTTTTTTGGACTTTTGTTTGTTACTTTCGATATCTTTCATAGCTAATTAAACTTTTAGTTCTTCTACGAAAATACGAAATATTGGGGACTAATGCCAATGATTTGATACCTTAGGAATTTATTGACTCTGGGGTAATAATGATTTTACATCCCTATTTCAGGAAGGTTTGATTTGGATTTTGTTTAAAGCAGATTAGGAATCAACCGGTTTATAGCCTTCCGGTACAATTGATTCTGAAGGTTCGTAAGGAAATACATCCACAATGGTACTAACTGCCAAAGATGAAACCACATAGGGAATAACCATATACGATAGACTTTCATCGAGCCGGGCCAAAGCTTCTTTAATATCGTCGGCCATTACAATATAATAAGTACGTAGTTTTTTCTCCTTTCCGGCTTCTTCATCAATGGTAACAAGGTTAATAGTAGCCTTAAACCACCACTCGCCATTGTCATAAGGAAAAACCTCGGCAATTTTCGATTTTTTTATGTCGGTAACATTAAATTCTCCTTTTACCATCTGCTGCATTTGTCTTATCATCCTTGTTTCAGCGTCGGTAAACGATACGGCATCCAGCAAAAAGTTTTCGGTTACGGTTTGTTCTTTACCGCTATCCAAAACTTTTGTGTATTTTACTTTACATTCGAACCAGGTTTGCATATTTAAATTTTTAATGAGGGGCAAAAATAGGTAAAAAAAGAACCGGTTTCATTTTTAACAGACCGGTTCTTAGATTTAACTAAATTAAAAGATAAACTACTTTTCTCCGTTTCTGTATTATTGAACTGAAGGTGAATTCGTTAAAAAAAATCTGGAAAATGGAGCCGCCCCTACAAACGGCTCCATACAGACAGCTACAGACTAAAAAGCTGAAGAAGGTGTATTAGTTGTAGGCACTTTCTCCATGTTCATATACATCGAGACCTTCTTCTTCAATGCGTTTGGAGACACGCAATCCGATTGTTGCTTTTATAGTTTTAAACAGGATTAACCCCAATCCGAATGCCCATACAAAAACAGCGACAACTCCAATCAGCTGGGCAATAAGTAAACTTGCACCGCCGCCATAAAACAGGCCGCCTTCTGTGGCAAACAACCCCACTGCAATGGTTCCGAATGCGCCGTTTACTCCATG
>JAHYIT010000143.1 GCA_019429205.1 Mariniphaga sp.
GAAACGTATAAAAAATTGTGCATATCAACCCTGCAATCCGGCAAAACGCTGTGAATGGGAAAATTATGCCCTTTCCTCTAATAAAATATCATGGATTAGAATTTTTTGCTAATTTAGGAATTGCTGTTGAAGATTATACCATTAAAGTAATTGCAATTTTTCATACCAGCCGAAACCCAAAAATCTGGTCTGAACGGACGAATGATTAAAATACATTTAAAGTCAGGCATAATCAGTCATGTGAGGGAACCGTTCTTTCAAAAAAGAGAACGGTTCCTTTACAGCGAGGATCGTAGTTTTAATGTAGTTGGCACTTCAAACCGCATAAATTCCCCGGTTGCCACAAATTCGGCGGCTTTTTGGCCCATCAGTTCAAAATCGGTGGAAATTACGGTAATTCCATTTTTGACATACTTTTTCATGGGGGTTTCGTTGTAGGAAATGACACCCACATCGCGGCCGGGTTCAAATGTTTTTTCGGCGCACTGGTCCAAAAAGCCGGCAAGGGTGCGGTCGCTCACCAGAAAGTAAAGCGCACCTTTTTTTATTTTAAACTCTTCTTCATCAAATATTACCGAATGTTTTAGCTGGAAATCGACACAAAATTTTTCGAAATAATGAATTGAATCTTTGGGATGATAGGTAAATGCCGGATAATAAAAAATGAATTCCTTGTATCGGGCAATTTTTTCCAGGTTTGCTGCCAGGCAATCGTAAACCGGCTGGCCAAAGTTTTGAAAAACGGCTGAATGATTTTTGGATGTATGAATCTTCCAGTCGATAATCAGCAGTTGTTCGGCTGGTATTTTGCTGATAATTCCCGGGATTCTGGTGTGGTCGAAATTCATAATTATGTACTTGCTGTATTTGCCGAGACTTTCCAGTACAATCTTCTCAAACTGGTTAATGTTGTAATGGTGAAAATGCAAATCGACGCTGATGTTTTCCGGAAGGTGTTTCAGAAATGAACCGTAAAGCACTTCTTTGTATGCCTTAAACGTGTCGAGAAACAGAAAGACCTTTGTGATTTTCCGGGTTACAAAATAGCCGCGGTTGGGCACCGATTCCACCATGCCGCGCTTTTTCAACTCTGCATAAGCTTTAAAAACGGTGTCGCGCGACAGGTTGCTCTCTTTCATAATCTGGTTAACGGAGGGCAGCATTTCCCCGGCTTTCAGCTGGTTACGGCTTATCGCGTCTAAAATGGCGTCAACCAGTTGCTGAAATTTTAACGTATTGGAATTATCATCGACACTAAATTTTAATTCAGTCATATTGTTTGTTTACCGGAACAGCAACCGTTCTGTTCTGTTCTACAAAACTAAAAAATTAAAATGATTGCAAAAAACAATACAGGAAACAATGCTGCGTTAATAGAAAAGGATAAGGGAAAAGTTACATCTTCAGAGTGGTTAAGTTTGGTCAGCATTACTTCTTATTAATTGTAGTAACTTGTTCCTTATCCTTTTTAATTGCCTAAAGGTAAAAGATAATTTCCAAAATCAAAAATCAATTTTTAACTTTCGCAAAATCAAAAACCAAAAATATGTTATTTGACCTGATATTAAAAAACCCTAGTTACCGAAGGTTTGACCATTCGGTTAAAATTGAAAATGTACAGATAGAAAAATGGATTGACCTGGCCCGGCTTTCACCGAGTGGCCGGAATATGCAACCACTTAAATATGTGATTTCTACCAGCGAAAGAATCAATAGTATGATTTTCCCAAATCTGGGCTGGGCAGGTTATTTAAAAGACTGGAGTGGACCTGCTGAGGATGAACGTCCGGTGGCTTATGTTGCTGTTATTCTCGATAAAAAGCTTGCCGAAAATTATTTCTGCGACGATGGAATTGCCATGCAAAGTATGTTGCTGGGAGCTGTGGAAGATGGATTTGGCGGTTGTATTATTGGTTCGGTTAATAAAAGTAAAGTGGCTAAAATATTGAATCTCCCGGAGAATCTTGAAATTTTATATATGCTTGCGCTGGGAAAGCCATCGGAAAAAGTGGTGCTTGAAACGGCTGAGAACGGCGAAATTAAATACTGGCGTGACGAAAACGACGTGCACCATGTGCCCAAACGTCCGTTGGAGGAAATCATTTTCAAGACGATATAAAAAGAAGGGCTGCCAAAATACCTCTGACAACCCCTTCATTTTTGTTTAACCTTAAAATTAACCCCTAATGAAAAGCGCTTTTATAATATGTGATGCAACTTTTGGATTTTCTTTTAACCGGCGCGTGGAGTAGTTAAACCATTGTTGTCCAAACGGTACATAAACCCTCATTTTGTGTCCGAGGTCAATAATGGACTGCCGCAGTTCCGGGGTCACACCGTAAAGCATCTGAAATTCGTACATGCTTTTGGGAACCTGATATTTTTCAATGAGTTTGTACGAATTTTCAACCAAAAACTGATCGTGCGTGGCAATACCCACATATATTTTGTTTTTAAACATAAATTCGAGGTCTTCGAGAAAATGTTCCCGGACCTCGTCGTATTTTTTGCAGGCAATTTTTTCAGGTTCAATGTAAATTCCCTTGCATAACCTGTAATTTAACGGGGTATTATCTGTGTGCAATGTTAAAAGCGATTCCAGATCGGAAAGCGTACGACGGAGATACGCCTGAAACACCAGGCCAACATTTTTTGGAAATTCGCGGTGTAATTTTCTAAACAGTTCAATTTCACGATCAACACACTGCGAATCTTCCATGTCTATTCGTACAAAACTATTTTTGGCAGCAGCCAAAGAAACAACTTCGCGAATATACCGGTAACAGGTTTCTTCATCTGTTAACAATCCGAACATGGTTGGTTTCAGAGAAAAATTTCCGGTTATTTCTTCAGATGTAAACCGTTCAATAATTTGAAGATATTGTTTTTTGTTTGCCTTTGCTTCTTCGAGTGTTTGAATAAACTCGCCCAGCAAATCAATGGTAACTTCAATATTTTGCTGGTTAAGAAGTTTCGATGCCAGTAATCCTTCATCAACAGATTCACCGGCAATATATCGCCTGGAGAAAACCCAAACCAGTTTTTTAGGCATATAGGGCAATATATTTGCAATTAGCTTGTTCAACATTCTGTGTTTTAAGTTTTATAAATAAATACTTCAATTGGGTAAAAGTACAACCTCAGGCAGGTTTATTTCAATGATGTTTATCAGTGGTAACTTATGATTTTCCACAGGTTTTATTTGAAAGGATTTGATTGATAGAATTATAAAAAAAAGTGACATTTACCCCTGTTGCTTTACTTTGAAAAAATTATCTTTGCGCGACTGAAGACGAAATTAAATTAGTAATATATAATGAAAGGATCATCAACAATTGTTTCTGTTTTAGCTTTAGTAGCTGTTGCAATTTTATATGTTTTGTATTTTACACAAAGCAATAAAACGGGTGAAACACCTAACGAAAAAGAAACTGTATCAAATGTAAGTGGCTCATTTAAAATTGCCTATGTGAAAGCTGATTCAGTTATACTGAACTATGAACTGGCGCAATATTTACACGATGAGTTTACCAAAAAACAGGAAGCTTACAACAGTGAGTTCGGAACAAAACGCCAGTCGTTTGAACGGGAGGCGGCTGCTTTTCAGGAAAAACTGCAACGTGGTGGATTCCTTACCGAACAGCGTGCTATTCAGGAACGCGACCGCCTGGTGGGAAAAGAGCAGGAAATTTTGCAGCTTGACCAGGATCTTTCAGGGAGACTGGCGGAATTGCAGGCTACAAACAATAAACAAATACTTGACAGCCTTTTAAGTTACCTTGAAGAATACAACAAAAATAAAAAGTACGATTACATTTTTAACGGAGCTGAAATACTTGTAGGAAATGAAGCGCACAATATTACTGCCGAAGTGCTCAAAGCTATGAATGAGCGTTATAACAATACGAAATAATTTACAGCTATTTAATTTTAATCCGGGTTTTCCCGGATTTTTTTTGCTTAAATTGCACCTTTTGTCCGGTTGAATCAAAGCCATGTTTGCAAATAATTACCTGAAAAAGAATGCAATCCCCGTTTTAATTCCTGAAGTTCCGGTTTTCAATATGGGAATTTCTGTTGTAATTCCCTGTTATCGTGAACCTGAAATTCTGCAAACCTTACAATCCCTTTTTTTATGCCGTTTACCAGATTCAGGAGTTGAGGTTATTATTTTAATTAATCATTCTGAAATTGCCCCGAAAATTGTAAAATCACAGAACCGCCAAACAAAAGGCGAGGTTGAACAATGGATTTCAGAAAATAAAAAGGAAGGCTTAAAGTTTTTTGTGGTTGGGCCGGTTGAATTACGAAAAAAATGGGCAGGCGCCGGGCTGGCCAGAAAAAGTGGAATGGACGAGGCCACAAGACGGTTTAATCTTTTGAACATACCCGATGGTATCATCGTTTCGCTGGACGCTGATACACTGGTGGAAGAAAAATATTTGGTTGAAATAGAAAATTATTTCAGGCAACATCCTGGTCATGTGGGTGCTACAATTGCTTTTTTCCATCAACTGGAAGGGTTAACGGGGAAGCATCTGGAAGGAATTCAGCTTTATGAAAAATATATGGGTTATTACAAAAATGCGCTGGATTTTATTGGATATCCGTATTCGATGTTTACGGTGGGTTCTGCATTTGCAGTAAAAGCGGAAGCTTACGTGAAACGAGGCGGCATGAACCGCAGACAGGCCGGCGAAGATTTTTATTTTCTGCAAAATCTTGTTCAGATTGGACCGGTTGGGGAAATTACAAAAACCACAGTCCATCCTTCTGCCCGGTTGTCCGACCGTGTTCCGTTTGGCACCGGTCCCGTTTTACAAAAATGGATGAGAGGGGAGGAGGACCTGGCCAAAACCTACAACTTTCAGGCATTTAATGATTTAAAACAGTTCTTCGATATTAAAAATTTGCTTTTTAAGATTTCAGAAGAAGAATATGAAGAACTGCTTTTAAAACTGCCAGCTTCAGTGAAAATGTTTTTAAATGAAGATAATTTTTGGATGGAAATCAGCGATCTGAATAAAAATTGCTCAACCTTACCTGCCTTTCAAAAACGCTTTTTTCAAAAATTCAATGCCTTTAAAATATTAAAATTCCTGAACTTTGCTCATGAAGATTATTATCAAAAGGCCGATCTTGAAGCACAAATTTTTCAATTAAATAAAACCTGGAAAAGTAACGCGAAATGACATTAAAGAAACTTTATTCATTTTCAATATTGATTTTCCTAACACTAACCGGTTCGTGCCAAAAACAAACCGATGAATTGCACCAAAAGCTATCCTTCACCCATTCAATTCCAGCTTACGGTAACAGTTGGATAGTTGGAAATCCATCTAAAAATCAGCAGGTTGTTCAGCAGGAAGGCATTGTAAACTGGAGCGAAGAAACAGTAAAAATCAGAACTTATTTTTGGGTTGAACAAACCGGGAAACTTCATTTAGGATTTCAGGGTATGTCGAAAGACGGCCAAACGAAGTTAAAAGTAACTTGCGGAAACCAGGCAAAAGAAGTTTTTGTTAAAAATAGTTTGGTTGAAACAGTTGATATTGGTGTATTTGGAATCAATGAGCCTGGCTATCATTGGGTTGAATTTGAAGGAATTGAAAAACAGGGACAAACTTTTGCCGAAATTGAGGCTGTTCTAATTGGTGGTGAAGCAACTTCGGGTGAGGTTTATTTTGTGAAAGACGATTTTTACTGGGGCCGTCGCGGACCATCGGTTCACCTGGGTTTTTCGGTTCCCGAAAGTGCCGGTGATGTGAAATGGTTTTACAGCGAAATTCTGGTTCCCGAAGGCGAAGATGTGATTGGCTCGTATTTTATGGCCAACGGTTTTGGGCAGGGTTATTTTGGAATTCAGGTGAACTCAGAAACCGAACGGCGGGTCCTGTTTTCGGTATGGAGTCCTTTTCAAACCGACAATCCCCAGGATATTCCCGAAGAAGATCGCATAGTGTTGCTGAAAAAAGGCGACAACGTTTATACCGGCGAATTTGGTAATGAAGGTTCGGGAGGCCAAAGTTTTTTACGCTACAATTGGAAAGCTGGAACCACCTACCGTTTTTTACTGAAAGGCGAACCTGTAGGGAATGGCTCAACCGATTTTACGGCGTGGATTTTTGCGCCCGAAGAAGGAGAGTGGAAGCTTATTGCCAGTTTTCGACGGCCTAAAACCGATACCTGGCTGAAAGGTTTGTATTCTTTTCTCGAAAATTTCAGTACCGAAACCGGCGATCTGTCGAGAAAAGCTTATTACTTTAATCAGTGGGTTTGCAATACGAATAGCCAGTGGACAGAACTCACAAAAATCAAATTCACTGCCGATGCAACGGCGCGCAAAAATTCGCGGCTCGATTATGCCGGCGGAGTGGAAGGCGGCAGATTTTTTTTAAAAAACTGTGGGTTTTTCAGCGATAAAACCCCCATCGATTCATTTTTTGAACGCGAAAACACGGATGTTCCACCAGGAATTAATTTTGAAGAACTGCCGTAAACAGGAATTAAATATTAGGATGGAATTTAATTTCGATTGGGTCTAAAAAAAACGCGACTTCTGCTAAAAAAGCCGCGGTTCTTCATATTTGTCTTGAATCTTTATTTCAGTCCGTTTGCCAGCATGTAATAAATTTCATTCCATCGCAATTCTTTTTTGAATGTGGTTACATCGGTTTTTTTGTCGATAACCACAAATTCCACATCGGCATATTCTGCAAACGTTTCAATATATTCAGGAGTAAGTGCCAGCGTAAAAGCAGAGTGGTGTGTTCCGCCGGCGTAAATCCATGCAGCGGCTCCGTCGGCCAGGTTCGGGTGTGTTTTCCAGAAGGCTGAAGCTACCGGCAGTTTGGGCATTTTTTCCAGCGGTTCAATTACATCAAGTGTATTTACAATCAGCCGGAAACGGTTGCCCATATCGATTAAGGTTACATTCATGGCACTGCCGGTGGAACTTTCAAAAATGAGGCGTGCCGGTGCATCTTTCCCGCCAATACCCAAAGGCTGAACTTCCAGTCGTGGCTTTTGTGCTGCAATACTTGGGCAGATTTCCAGCATGTGGGCGCCCAGCACCGCTTCATTGGAGGGGGCGAGGTGGTAGGTGTAATCTTCCATAAACGAACTGCCGCCTGGCATTCCCTTCGACATGGTTTTGATGATGCGCAGCATGGCCGCCTGTTTCCAGTCGCCTTCGGCGCCAAAACCATAACCGGCAGCCATTAATCGTTGCGAGGCCAGTCCGGGCAACTGATCCAGTCCTGTAAGGTTTTCAAAATTGGTGGTGAAAGCCTTGAAATTGCCATCTTCCATAAACCGTTTCATGGCAATTTCATATCGTGACTGAACAAGCACATTTTCGTGAAATTCAGCGCCGGGTTTGCAGTTTTCAGCCACATCGTAAAGCGATTCATATTCTTTGTAAAGTGCTTCAACTTCTGAATCATTTACCTTTTCAACATATTCCACCAAATCGCCCACACCGTAAGCCGAAATCTGCCAGCCAAATTTAATCTGGGCTTCCACTTTGTCGCCTTCGGTAACGGCCACTTCGCGCATGTTGTCGCCGAAACGGGCCACTTTCAACCCTTGCGAATCGTGCCAGCCAATGGCGGTGCGGCACCAAACGGCCACCTGGTTCTGCACTTTTTCATCTTTCCAGTGGCCCACAATCACCTTGCGGTTTTTCCGCATGCGGGTGTTGATAAACCCGTATTCGCGGTCGCCATGGGCGCTTTGGTGCAGGTTCATGTAGTCCATATCGATTTCGCTCCAGGGCAAATCGCGGTTAAACTGGGTATGTAGGTGCAAGTATGGTTTGCTCAGCGCTTTCAGCCCGCCAATCCACATTTTGGCCGGCGAAAAGGTGTGCATCCAGGTAATCAACCCAATGCAGTTTTTGCTGGCGCTGGCCTGCACGCAAATATCCAGAATTTCATCGGGAGTTTTTACCACAGGTTTAAATACAATCCGAACAGGCATTTTCCCCGAGGCGTTCAATCCCTTAACTATTTCTGTCGAATCGGCATCTACCTGTTTTAAAGTTTCTTCTCCGTATAAATGCTGGCTTCCGGTTACAAACCATATTTCCAGCGTGTTAAAATCAGTCATGGTTTATTGCATTTTAATTTTAGCTAAAAGTAGGAAATATATTTTAAAAGTAGAAATTACATTTTAAATTTTTCAGTCACACAAAATATAGTTGTCGCGCCGGGGGTTCACAAGTAAAACAGGAATATTCCCGGCATTTTTTATAATTTTTCGTTCAGGCAACCCAATCAGCCAGTCGAGGGGAGTAATGACCGAACTACCCAGCAAAATGAGAAGGTCTGATTTTTCTGCAAGCGCAAATTCCAACGCTTCAAAACTGTTTCGCAAACTTGTTCTACTTCCCTTAAACACTTTGTGGCTTACATTGAATTTCAGATAAAGCTTTTTTGCCAGGGTAACATTCCGGGCTACCTGTTTTTGTGAATCTTTATTTTTTTCGTTTGCCGCGATAGCAATTATTTCTGATTGGTTAAACCGCCCGAACCACGAACTCCAAAGTGCAGAGTCACTGTTTTCTTTACGTAAATCAACAGGCAAAACAATATTTTTAAAATCAGAAGGGGATACCTCGGTATTGATAAAAAGAAATGGCACCGGACTTTCAATAACTGCTTTGGAGAATTTTTTAAATTGTCCGGTATCCGCAATTAACAGAATGGCTTCATAATCATCTGCCAGGATATCAGGTACTTCACGCATGTTTTCTTTCAAAAGTAACACTGAAGTTTTTAAAGCAGGAATTTCCTGTTTAAGCGGAATCGTATATTCAATAAGCTTATGTTTTATTTTTTCACTGTTTTTTTTCTCGCTCCGGGTCAAAAGATAAGCAAAGCAAAGTTCTTTTTTAAAAACCGAAGCCAGTTTTATGCCGTTTAAAATGAGGTTTTTATCGGCAGGGGTTAAGGTAGTGAAAACAACAATCTTTTGTTCTTTTTTTTCGCTCATGGAAATAGTTTGGTCAAAAATAGAGTTTTCATTTTGATGAAGAAAACCACAGATTGAAATATGTCAGGAATCAATGCTTTCAAATTATGTATTTTTACAACCGATAAACAATTTGAAATGATAAACGAAAAGCTGTTTAAACCTGAAAGTATTGCTGTTATTGGTGCTTCCAACAACATTATGAAACCCGGAGGAAAAATTGTTAAAAATCTTACGCAACATTCTTTTCAGGGTGAAATATTTGTTGTTAATCCGAAGGAAAAAGAAATTCAGGGGATTCCGGCCTTTTCAGATGTAGCAGATTTGCCCAATGTTGATTTGGCCATTTTGGCCATTCCGGCGCAGTTTTGTTTGACTGCGGTAGAAGTTTTGGCCTCCCAAAAAAATACCAAAGCGTTTATTATCATTTCTGCCGGTTTTGGAGAAACAAGTGAAGAAGGAAAAAAACTGGAACAGCAAATTGTGGAAGTGGTTAACCGGCACAATGCCTGTCTGATCGGCCCCAACTGCATTGGTGTGATGACTCCCCACCATGCCAGTGTTTTTACCACTCCGATTCCCCCATTAACTCCACATGGATGCGATTTTATTTCCGGTTCCGGCGCCACGGCGGTTTTTATCATGGAATCGGGAATTCCAAAAGGGTTGCGGTTTGCCAATGTCTTTTCGGTGGGCAACAGCGCTCAAACCGGCGTGGAAGATGTGTTGGCTTATCTCGATGAAAATTATGAACCGGGTGTCAGTTCAAAAGTGAAATTGTTGTATATCGAAAATATCGATAATCCTGACAAGTTACTTTTTCATGCATCATCACTCATCAAAAAAGGATGCAAAATTGCAGCCATTAAAGCAGGAAGTTCGAAAGCCGGAAGCCGGGCAGCTTCATCGCATACCGGTGCGCTGACAAGTTCCGATGCTGCAGTGGAAGCACTTTTTCGAAAGGCAGGGATAGTTCGCTGTTTTGGCCGGGAGGAACTTACCACAGTAGCTAACGTATTTATGTGCAAAGAACTGAAAGGCCGGAAGCTGGCTATTATTACTCATGCCGGCGGCCCGGGTGTGATGCTCACCGACGCGCTGGAAGATGGCGGACTGAAAATTCCGCAAATTCCCAATTCTCAGGCAAAACAGGTTTTAAAAGAAAAGCTTTTTCCGGGTTCTTCCGTTGAAAATCCCATCGATTTTCTGGCTACCGGTACAGCAGAACAATTGGGTGAAATTGTAGATGCCTGCGAAAACGATTTCGACGTGGACGGCATGGCTGTAATTTTTGGCAGTCCCGGACTTTTTCCCATTCGCGATGTTTACGAAGTCCTCGACAAAAAAATGAAAAAATGCAAAAAACCGGTTTACCCCATTTTACCTTCTATTATAAATGTAAAAGAAGATGTTTCCTATTTTTTGTCGCATGGGAACGTAAATTTTCCTGACGAGGTTTTGCTGGGAAAGGCACTCACCAAAGTGATTCACACGCCTCCGCCTGCGTCATCGGAAATTTACCTGAAAGGTATTGATGTGGATGCCATCAGGAATACGGTTGAGCATGCTGAAAACGGATACCAGCCGCCGGAAATCATCCATCGTTTGTTTGATTCAGCCGGCATTCCGAGGGTGAAGGAAATTGTGGCTAAAACTGAAACGGAGGCCGTTCTCGCCGCCATGAACATTGGTTTTCCGGTGGTGATGAAAGTGGTTGGCCCGGTGCATAAAACAGATGTAGGCGGCGTGATTCTGAATGTTCGAAATATTGACCGTGTTCGAAAAGAATTTCACCACCTTAACGAGATTGAAGGAGTTGAGGGGGTTTTAATTGCGCAAATGGCCTCGGGGCTGGAACTTTTTTTAGGCGCAACCTACGAGCAAAATTTTGGTCATGTGGTGCTTTGCGGCCTGGGAGGAATTTATGTGGAAGTATTAAAAGATGTGTCTTCAGGGTTGGCTCCGCTTTCCAAAAAAGAAGCCAAATCGATGTTGCGGCAGTTAAAATCCTGGAAACTGCTGAAAGGTTACCGGCGGCAGGAAGGCGTGAATATTCCGCTTTTCGAAGAAATTATTGTAAGACTTTCCAGTCTGTTAAGGTATGCTGCCGAAATAAAAGAGCTTGACATTAATCCATTGTTGGGGAACAAAAATGACATTCTGGCTGTGGATGCACGTATTCGGAT
>JAHYIT010000144.1 GCA_019429205.1 Mariniphaga sp.
AGGTTAAATAACGAAATCAACATCCAGGTTTACTCCGACGGGCACCAGCGCGAATTGGCCATGGGCTACCATTTGGGTTGTATTGGCTGGTTTTTCAGAACGTATGAACTGGCAAAAATGAACGGTATAGAAGATGCATTTCCAAACTCCTATCTCCAACGCATTGAAAAAATGTGCGAGGTTCCTATGAAACTTTGCCTGCCCAATGGCACCAACGTACAGTTTGGCGACGCCTGGGAAGGTACTCCCGGTCAGCATAAAAACAGGTTCAGGGAATGGGCGGAATTTTTCGAAAGGGATGATTTTTTGTATCTGGCTACTGATGGAGAAGCAGGCAAAATGCCTGATTCCACAGCGTATGCACTTCCGGTTAGCGGGCTTTATTCCATGCGAAGCGGTTGGGATGAAGATGCCATCTGCCTGGTTTTAAAATGCGGTCCCGACGGTGGCGGGCACAGCCAGCCCGATAACGGAACTTTTGATTTGTATGCCGGTGGCAGAAACCTGATGCCGGACGCCGGAAGCTACATTTACAGCGGAAATCCCGAAGGGCGTGCCTGGTTCAGGCAAACAAAAGTGCACCAAACGCTTACACTCGATGGTAAAAATTCAAAATACGATCCAACCCTGCTTTTATGGCAACCGGGAGACAGTCTCGATATACTGGTGGTTGAAAACAAAAGTTACGAAAATTTGACTCATCGGCGGTCTGTATTTTTCGTGGATAAAAGGTATTTTATTATGGTTGATGAAGCCCTCGGTTCACCAACCGGCGATGTATCCATTCATTTTCAACTGGCTCCGGGTGGGGGAGATGCAATTTTCAATCGCGCCAATAATTCTGTCCAATCCGGTTTTAATGGGGGCTGGAACGTATTCGTTCAAACTCACCCTCAACCGGGTTTGAACCTAGAAGAAGAGGAAGGCTGGGTTTCTTTTAAATATACTATTAAAGAACCGCGCCCGGCTTTTAAATACCGGGTAGAAAAGGAGTCTGAAAAAGGTAACGTCAGTTTTGTAACCATCGTAGTTCCATTTGAAAAAGAGGTTCCGGAAATACAAATCACCCGGTCAACAGTGGAACCTGGCAAAATGGAGATTAATGTTTTAGAAAACGGCAAAAGAAGATTGATTGGTTACAAATTGAATTAAAAGGAACGATTTTACACCGCGGTTTTAACCCGGTGAATAGAGTTCAGCAGTAAGGAAAATCGGCTTTAGGCGTAAAAAAGAATTAAACGCTAAAGCTTGTTAATGGGATGAAAAAGCTAAACCACCGGGCTGAAGCACCGGTGAAAAAAAGAGAATTATATTGGAATGTGTGTTTTAAATATAGACAAAGAGAAAAAAATGCTTTTTGCACCGCGGCTTCAGCCCGGTGATAAGAGTTCAACAACAAGGGAAACCGGCTTTAGCCGTTAAGAATATTAAACGCTAAAGCTAATCAAAGAGGCTACGTGTCAAACCACCGGGCTAAAGCGCCGGTGTAAAAAGAAGAATTGTTTTGCACTTTGGCTTTTAAAACGGTATTTTACATCGCGGCTTCAAAACCGGTTTTTTTTGAATTGAAAAGAAAGTGTTTTTTGCACCGCGGCTTTAGCCCGGTGATGTATATTTTAACCCAGGATGATCATCACCAAAAGAAAACCTGGGAAGATGAATACAATGAATTTATTGAGAAATATGGTTTTGTAGTTTTTAAAGATAAAGATTAAACGCTAAAGCCGAAGGAATAAAAACAATATTTTGTATGCCAAGCTAAAGCATGGCGCAAAAAGGAGAGCTTTTTACACCGTGGCTTCAGCCCGGTGACTGGAACCCAGCAACAGAGAAGAAAAGGCTTTAGCCGTTAGTTCGAATAATAGAAGAATGAGTTTTTATAAATCTAATACCAATTAAAATGAAAACAAAAATGAATTTTTTTATCAGTTTAATGTGCGTTTTTGCATTAACTGTCACTTTTGCCCATGCCGGAATGAATTCCTCTTCCGGTGAAGAAGATATTCCGAAACTCGACAATCCCATGTCGGTGCAGTACCTTAAAAAGAACCTGCGGAAGTCACAACCACGCCTGGTTTTAAACGCTCAAACCGAACGGAATCTCCGAAATAAACTCAAAACCGATCCGGTGGTTCAAAACATGTACAAGGCTATTCAGTTGAATGCTGCCGAAATTCAAAATGAACCACTCCTGGAACGCATTAAGACTGGCCGCCGCCTGCTTTCAGTTTCCCGCGAAATGCTTTACCGTATGAATATGCTGGGAATGGTTTACGGTATCGATAAAGATCCAAAAGTTCTGCAGCGCATCAACGACGAAGTGGTGGCTGTCTGCAATTTCAGCGACTGGAACCCCTCGCACTACCTCGATGTGGCCGAAATGGCGATGGCTGTTGCCATAGCGCTCGACTGGACTGCCGGGAAACTGCCCAGGTCAACCATCGAACTGGCAAAAACGGCATTGATTGAAAAAGGTATAAAACCAAGCTGGCCGGAAAACGGTCGAAACCCGGGCTGGGCTTACGGAACCAACAACTGGAACCAGGTGTGTAATGGAGGAATGATTGCGGCTGCCATTGCCATTGCCGAAGAAGACCCTGAACTGGCCGCAAAAACAATCCATCGTGCACTCGACGGGCTTCCTCATTCGTTGGTCGAATATGGTCCCGATGGGGTGTATCCCGAAGGTTCAACCTACTGGAGCTACGGCACCAGTTTTTCGGTCACAACCGCTGCCATGCTCGAAAGCGCTTTCGGCACCGATTTTGGCCATTTTGAATACCCTGCTTTTAAAGAGAGTGCTGTGTTCAGAGTTTTAATGAATACCCCATCCGGTTGGTATTACAACTTTGCCGATTGCGGCGACAGACGCAGTGCACAGGGAGACATTACTCTGGCCTGGTTTGGTGCCAAAACCGGGAATGCCTCCTTTTTCGAAAAAGAACGGTTTTTGATGCCTGCCGAAGAAATGGGGAAATTGTCCCGGCTGGCCGGTGCAGCATTGGTTTGGCTGGCTCAGTATGAGGAAAAAGGCGCGGAAAAAATCCCGACTGCCTGGAAAGGCGAAGGTGCTAATCCCATAGTCGTTTTTACAGGAGATGAAAATGATCAGCACAACTATTATTTTGGAGGAAAAGGTGGCCGTGGAATGGTGAACCATGGCAACATGGACGGTGGTTCCTTTATTTTCGAACTGAACGGCGTGCGCTGGTCCATCGACCCGGGAAACCAGAGCTACAACGAGTTGGAAATAACCGGATTCGATTTGTGGGGCCGCTGCCAGAATTGCGAACGCTGGACACTGCTTACCAAAAACAATTACGGTCACAGTACCATAACAATCAACGATTCGCTCCACAGAACCGAGGGCCTGGTTACGTTAACCGATTTCAAGGCTGGTAACAATCCTGAAGCAACATTCGACATGTCGGCCACACTGGGCGATTTGGTAGCAGGTGCATCCCGAAAATTCGTAAAAGACAGTCCAACTTCCATTTTGATTGAAGATGATATTAAAATCAATGACAAAACAAAAGTGATAAAATGGCACATGTTGACAATTGCCGATGTGGAAATTGTTGATGGCGGCGCAATTCTGAAACAAGACGGGCAAACGTTGAAACTGGAAAACATTTCACATCCTGAGTTGATGGTTTCGGTGGTTTCGCTTTACCCGGCTCCGCTGGAACTCGACCGGCAGATTGAAGGCCTTAAACGCCTCGAAATCCGCATTCCGGCCTGGACAGTTGAAGGCGGGAAAACGAATATAAAAGTGCGGCTTTCAGGAGAGTAATTTGATATGTTGCTTTTTGCATCGTCGCTTGACTCATATATTTTACACCGCGGCTTTAGCCCGGTGATTGCGGGCATAACAGCAGAGAAACAGGCTTTAGCCGTTAAGAGAATTAAACGCTAAAGCCAGCCAAAAAGGCAGCGCGCTAAACCACCGGGCTGAAGCACCGGTGAAAAAAAGGAATTGTTTTGCACCGCGGCTTTTCCCAAAGAGATTCCCAAGGAAAGCCCGGTGAATAAAAGTGTTGATCAAGCAAGGGCTTTAGCATTTAAAAACTATTAAAGGCTAACCCACCGGTGTAAAAATGAAGGCAATTTGAGTTGTTTTCAGTAAATAATAGGGATTTGAACAACAGGTTTTAGATCGTGAATGAATTTATTTAAAAGTAGGATATAATGAAAATATTAAACCAGTCAATTAAAAAAGCAACGATTTCGGTGGTAATTGTGATGGGTTTTCTTTCGCAATCACTTTATAGTCAGGAAAAATTGGAGTATAAATTGCAAAATCCAATCACCGCAGAATACCTCAAAAAGAACCTGAGAAAACAATCGCCCCGGTTGATTTTGAATAAACAGATTGAAAAAAATCTGAGAAAAAAACTAAAAACTGATCCTCTAATCCAAAACATTTACGAGACTATAAAATTAAATGCCGGTTTAGTTTTGGAAAAGGATTTAATTACTGTTGATATTCCTGACAATCCCAACTCACAAAAAAATCAATTGGGAATTTCGAGGGATTTTCTGCACCGAATGAACATGCTGGCCATGGTTTACCGGATTGAAAAAGATTCAGAAATTTTGCAAAGGATAAATGATGAAGTAATTGCTTCCTCCAACTTCCCGACCTGGAACCCGCGGCATTTTTTGGATGTGGGCGAAATGTCGCTGGCTATCGCTTTAGCGCTCGACTGTACTGCCGGCGACCTGCCAAAAACTACCATTGCACTGGCGAAAAATGCACTGATAGAAAAAGGCATCAAACCAAGCTGGCCCGAAGATGGCACAACTCCCGGCTGGGTTAATAATACCAACAACTGGAACCAGGTTTGCAACGCCGGAATGATTGCGGCATCGATTGCAGTTGCTGAAATTGAACCTGAATTGGCTGCAAAAACCATTTATCGTTCTATCGAAGGCATGAACAATGCCTTACGCGAATACGCACCTGATGGCGCTTATCCCGAAGGCCCGATTTACTGGGGCTACGGAACCCAGTTTTCGGTGGTGACTGCCGCCATGTTCGAAAGCGCCTTTGGAACCGATTTTGGCCTGGCAGATTTTCCGGGATTTAAGGAAAGCGCTGTGTATGCCATGCTGACCGTTTCTCCAACGAACCGGTTGTACAGTTATGCCGACTGTAACGAAAATGCCGAAGGGTACGGCAACTTCACCCTGAGTTGGTTTGCTGCCAAAACCGGAAACAAAACTTTTTTAAACGAAAAATATTTTCTGACACCGCCTGCGCAAATAAAAAATTTTTCAAGGCTGGCAGGTGCCGGGTTGGTTTGGACCTCGCAGTTTACAGAAACGGAAACAACTCCTCTTCCCACAGCATGGAAAGGAGACGGGGCCAATCCCATTGTGGTGTTTACCGGCGGGAAGGATGACCCAAATGGGTTTTATTTTGGCGGGAAAGGTGGCCGTGGAACCGTAAACCATGGTAATATGGATGGCGGTTCATTTATATTTGAATTGAACGGAGTGCGCTGGTCCATCGATCCCGGAAATCAGGGGTACGGTCCGCTGGAAAGAGCCGGTTTTAATTTATGGGCAAGTTGCCAGGAGTGCGATCGCTGGAAACTGCTCACCAAAAATAATTTTGGACACAGTACCATTTCAGTTAACAATCAGTTGCATGTAGTGGACGGTAAAGCTGAAATCATTCAGTTTAAAGATGGCGAACAACCAGAGGCTACCATTGATTTGACACCAACTTTTGCAGGTCAGTTGAAAAGCGCAACCCGAAGGTTTGTAAAAGAAAGTCCGGTTTCACTTTTAATAGAAGACGAAATTGAGATTTCAGATGAAACCAGGTGGATAACCTGGCAATTATTAACCCAGGCTGATGCAGAAATAGTTGAAGGTGGAGCAATTCTCCGGCAGGATGGAAAAAGTTTAAAATTGGAAAACCTGTCGCACCCAGGTTTTACCGTTTCGGTTATTTCGCTGGACCCACCTCCGCTGGTTTTAGATAAAACCATTGAAAACCTGAAACGCCTGGAATTGCGTATTCCGGCATGGAAGGTTGAAAACGGAAAAACAAGCATTAAAGTAAGGCTTTCAGAAGAGTAGAATAAAAATGAATAAAACAGGTTTTCTTTTTTTATTATTGATATATTTTGGTCAATGGAATTCTCCGGCATTATCGCAGGAGTTAAAAGTTAACGGACAGTTTTTTACGCTGGATGAGAAACCCTTCGATATGTGGGGTGTGCGCGTAGCCAGTGCCTCACAAACAAAGGAATTTACCAAAAGCTTAATCACCAGTCTCGATGATTACAAAGAAAGTGGCATCAACTGTATCTCTGTTTTTTTACAAGGCTCAAGCGGAGGTTATTCTGATCCGTTTGGAGATAACGGGAAAACCATCGACAAGAAACATTTAAAACGTCTCAGGCAGATCATAAAAGCCTGTACGAAAAAAGATATAGTTGTTATTGTGGGAATTTTTTATCAGCGTACCATTCGCGATCCTGAAATCGGGAATCTGAAATCTGAAGAAGCTATTCGAAATGCAGTTCTTACGGTTACCGAAAAATTAAAACCCTTCAAAAATATTATTATAAACATTGCAAACGAGCAAAACTCTTCCTATTACAAGGGTTACAAACCGTTTAATTTTAATGACCCAGATAACATAATTAGTCTTTGTAAAGAGATAAAACAAACCGATCCCAACCGCATTGTTGGCGCTGGCGGTTACCACGACAGCTCCAATGTGGTCATAGGAAAATCAGAATATGTGGATGTTTTGCTCTTCGATACATTTAGTGGAGATATTGAAAAAGGGCACGACAGCGGTTGGCATTATAACTATTTTAAAGCCGAAGGTGTGCCGGAGAAACCCATTGTAAATGTTGAAATTTTTGGCGGTTGGACCGGACAATTTACTCCCCAGGGCGTTTATACACCTGAAGGAAAGGAAATTCACTGGAAAGAAATTGAAGCGGCAAAAAAACAACCTGGTTTATATGTTCATTTTCATTCCAATACGTGGTTTCAGGGAGCCGGACAGGATTTCAGGAATCGTTTTGATTTAGGTGGAATGGGCGCACTGGATGATCCCGGCGTGAGGTGGTATTTTGAAAAAATTATGGAAGGAAATGAGTAAAAATTTAAATTGAATAAAACCAACTGAAAATGAGAATTATAATATTATTCGTCCTGTTCACGGTCCTGGTTTTTGTTTCCTGTTCGCAGGCACAAAATGAGGAAAACATTCCCGAACCTGTACTGATTTTTCAATCGGGTTTTGAACCGGAATCCAAAGTGATTCCGAGGGGTTCGGATGCCGATATTGTTGGGAAAGATCTTTTGCTGAATGAAAAAAGCGATTGGGTGAAGGATTTGGATGAAAATCCGGCGGTCGGAAATTTTAACCTGCAATACCAGGGTGGCGATTCCACACAGCGATTCGCCAGAATAGTGCCCGAACAGGGAAATCCTGATAATCATGTTTTATGGTTTTGGCTGAACGAACCCAATGTAGGAGGTTCAAAAGGGCGCATCCAGGCCAACATTTACGGCGGCAAAACAGGACTGAAAGAGTTTTACCAGTCGGTTAGAATTTTCCTGCCGGAAGATATGAATACGGTGCGCACCTTTCCCGATAAAATTCACTGGTTAACCATTGCAGAATTTTGGAACAACATCACCTGGAGCCAGAAAGTGCCCTTTGGTTTTCGGATTACCCTGGGCCTGGGAAAACCGGTTGCCACCGAAAGTGATCTGTATTTTATTCTCGACGGGCAGGATTGCCAGCTTTTTGAGGATGGCAGCCAAAAATACACCACACTCTGGTCAGAAATCAATCAGAATATAAAAGTGCCAATAGGAGAATGGTTTACGCTGGAATATTATTACAAAGAGGGCGATGCGGAAATCGGCAACTTTTATATGACCGTTCAACCAGATGGCGGACAAAAAGCGGTGATTTTTGATGTAACCGGGTTTACGCACAATTCACACGACCCTAATCCAAACGGGGTAACTGATTTTAATCCGCTGAAATTATATACTTCGAAAAAACTAATAGATTACATGAAAAGTGAAGGTAAAACATTACAAATTTATTGGGATGATTTTAGACTATGGAAAGATAAACGACCTGAATGATGATTTTACACCGTGACTCGGTGCATAAATAAAATGAATTGAAATGATTCTTTTTTACACCGTGGCTTCAGACCGGTGACGGAGAGAACGTGACAGAAAAACAGGCTTTAGCCGTTAAGAGAATTAAACGCTAAAGCTTAAAAAATAAATGAAATAATTGGTCGCCAAGCTAAAGCATGGCGCAAAAAAAGAAAAAGAGAGTTTTACAGCAGGACTTCAACGCGGAAATTATAAATTGAATTGCTGTAAGTTTTTACACCGTGGCTTAAGCCCGGTGATATATAATAAGAACTGAAAATACGGCTTTAGCCATTAATATTTTTTGAAAATAATTTATAAAAATCTGATATAATGAACAAACAAAAAACACTGATTTTAAGCTTTTTGCTGTTTGGTTTATTCCATAACGTATTTGCTGATCCTTCCGATTTTGACGTAATTAAAAAACGGGTGTTGCATACGTTACTGGAATCTTCTGTAAACGATGAAGCTATCCAATCGCTGGTGAATACAATTCAGCAAAACGGCACCTGGCCAGACATTAATTACGAAGATGTTTCACGCGAAGGATTTCAGCACAGCAGGCATTCGGCCAATATGGTTACGCTGGCAAGGGCTTTCAATACCAAATCATCGAAATTTCACAAAAACAAAAAAGTGAAAAATGCCATTGAACTGGCCCTCAAAAACTGGGTGGACAACGATTACATCTGCGACAACTGGTGGCACAACCAAATTGGCACTCCCAACAACCTGGTTCATTTAATGCTGCTTGTTGGCGATGAACTGCCGAAGGATTTGGTGGAAAAAGCTCAACCAATCATCGGCAGGGCACACATCGATGCGCCAGGCGCGCGTCCGGGTGGCGACCGCATCAAAATTGCCGGTATTCAGGCCAAAAACATGTTATTCCTTGGCGATAACCAAACCTTTGACCAGGTGTTAAAAGTGATTGAAAATGAAATAAAATACGTAGAGTGGATTGGGAGAAAGTTTGGTTATACCTATCGGCTTCATGTTGGTGGCTTTGCCAACCGAACTGCCGGCGGGCGCGGCATTCAGTACGGAAACAGTTTTCACCACCGCGCTGATGGCGTAAACAACACTCTTTCTTACGGAATTGGGTATGCCGATGCATTCGTAGAATGGGCCGTTTACACTGCCGGTACCAAATATAAATTTGCAGAGGATAAACTGGAACATTTGGTTGATTATTTCCTCGACGGAATTTGCAAGACCTCTGTTTTCGGGAAATTCCCGGATGTAGGTGCTAAAAACCGCAGTATCAGCCGCCCGGGCACCATGCGGCCATACAATGCAGGAACGGCAGAGAATTTACTGTTGACAACCAATTACCGGAAAAACGAATTGCAGGAAATTGCGGATATCCGGAATAAAGGAATCAAACCCACTGTTTCACACGCCACTTTTTTCTGGAATACGGAACATTTTTCGTACCAGCGGCCCGACTGGTTTACTTCAGTGAGGATGTATTCCACCCGCACCCACAATATGGAAGAACCTTACAACAGCGAAGGATTGCTTAACCATCACCGCGGCGACGGAGCCAATCATATTTCGCGTACCGGCGATGAATATTATGACATTTTCCCTGTGTTCGATTATCAGAAGATTCCGGGTGCAACAATTATGCAGAAGGCAGAATTGCCTGCTCCAAGCCAGATTCAGAAACTCGGGCAAACCGATTTTGTGGGCGCTGTTACCGATGGAATTTACGGAGCTGTTGCTTTCGATTTTAAAAGTCCGCACGATCCGCTGATTGCAAGGAAATCGTGGTTCTTTTTCGATGAAGAGTACGTGTGCCTGGGAGCAGGAATTTCCTGCAAACAGCAGTTACCGGTGGCTACAACACTGAATCAGAGTTTGCTTCGGGGCGATGTTACCCTTTCAGCAGAAAAACAAAAGTCGGTAATTGCAAGGGGTGAAAAACAGTTTGAAAAGGTGGACTGGATTTTTCACGATGGAATCGGGTACGTTTTTCCTGAACCGGCAACAGTGGAATTGATGAACAACAGCGTGACCGGCTCGTGGTGGGATATCAGCAAACAAAGTACAACTTCCAGGGATGAAGTTAAATTGGATGTTTTTAAACTATGGATTGATCACGGTAACCGGCCGTCAGACGAAACGTATCAGTACATTGTGGTTCCGGCAACTTCGCTGGAAAAAATGGAACAAAACGGTTCAAAAAACAACATTGCCGTTCTTGCAAATACCAATGAACTTCAGGCTGCTGTAAATACCAATCTGGGCGTGTGCCAGGCGGTTTTTTACAAAGGCGGGGAAGTGGAAATAACTGAAAATCTGAATCTCGTAAGTGATAATCCGGGAATCGTGATGCTAAAAATGAACAACGGACAAATTACCGAAATTTCAGTGGCTGATCCCAATCGCGAGCTGACCAGGTTCAACCTCTCTGTGTCAGTAAAAATTGACAAGAGCGGAGAAAATTTCAGCACCGTTTGGAACGCAGTTAAAGGTATCACTCATATTTCCATTGAGTTACCGCAGAATAATTATGCAGGAGACAGTGTAACCATTCAATTATAAATTATAGATTATGTTTCAATTAAATAACAAACATAGTTTCATTTCTGCACTTGCTGTTCTTGTTCTTTTTTTAGGAATAGCATGCAATAAGGCAGATACTTCAGGTAGTGATCCTGAAAACATAAAACATCCCAGGATTTTACTTTTCGATGGTGAAGAAGAACAGATTAAGAAAATTGTACAGGAAGATGCCACCTGGAGAAAAATGCATCATGCAATTTTGGATGAATGTAGTAAGATAACCGGGGAGCCCCTGCTGGAAAGGGAAATGACAGGTCGCCGTCTGTTATCCGTATCACGGGAACTGCTGCGCCGGGTTTTTTATCTTTCCTATGCTTACAGAATGACTGGTCAGGAAGAATACCTGATTAAGGCGGAAAGTGAAA
>JAHYIT010000145.1 GCA_019429205.1 Mariniphaga sp.
TGGTCAGGAGATTTTTCCTGAATTACCCGGGAAGGACATTGATACTGCTCCTTTCATGATTAATGATGCCGGCAATCTTGTATTCACAAATAGTGCAAATTATAATATTACCTGGTCAGATGAAAAAGAACAGGAATTTGAACTAACCGGTAAACTGACAGAACAGGCTATTTCAGGAGACTGGCAGGTGGAGTTCGACAGGAAATGGGGAGGCCCTGAGAAGACATTATTTAAAGAACTGGTATTATGGAATGAACTTGATGATCCGGGTATAAAATATTATAGCGGGGCAGCAGTCTATAAAAAGAATTTTCATCTTTCAGCGGGCCAGTTGGAGAAAAACCATATTCTTCTTGATTTGGGTGAGATGCACAATGTGGCTGAAGTTATAATCAACGGCCAACATACGGGGGTTTGGTGGATAAAACCATTCAGGAATGAAGTGACAAAATACCTGAGAGCAGGTGAAAATTCTTTGGAGATAAAGGTAGTCAATCTCTGGCCGAACAGACTTATTGGCGATCAATTGCTCCCTGAGGAAGAACGTTTTACAAAAACCAATGTAATAAAGTTCACAGCCGACTACCCATTGCTCCCTTCAGGTTTGGCCGGGCCTGTAACTTTGTCTTTTTATCCTGATCTTAAATTTGATAGTCAAATAAAATTGAAATAAATTAATAGATATGACTAAAGTTGGATTATTCGGAATTGGTCTCGATACCTATTGGGGCCAGTTTGAGGGATTGTTGGAAAATCTGAAAAATTATCAGGTTCAGATTAAGCAAAAAATTGAAAGTTTTCATGTGAAAGTTGTTGATGCCGGAATGGTGGATAATCCGGAAAAAGCGCGCACTGCCGCCGACTTTCTGAAATCGAAGGATGTGGAAATCGTGTTTTTGTATGTTTCCACTTATGCATTGTCTTCCACGGTTTTACCGGTAGCGCAAAAAGTAAAAGTGCCCGTTGTAATCCTCAACCTTCAACCGGTCCCGCAATTAGACTACAAAGCTTTCAATCAATTAAACGATCGGGGAAAAATGACGGGAGTGTGGCTGGAGCATTGCCAGGCCTGCTCGGTTCCCGAAATTGCCAGCGTATTTAACCGCACCGGAATTCAGTACGATTTTGTAACCGGTTATTTGCAGGACGAAGAAGCCTGGGCTGAAATAGAAGCCTGGACAGAAGCTGCCCGGGTAGCGACGGCAATGCGCAACAACCGGCTCGGTGTGCTGGGCCATTATTACGGCGGAATGTTGGATGTTTACACCGACCTCACCAAACAAAGCGCAACATTCGGCACCCACATCGAAATGCTCGAAATGTGTGAATTGAAAAAATATCGGAATGAAGTTACCGAAAATGAAATTCAAGCGAAAATTCAGGAATTCAATTCAACTTTTGAGGTTTCATCAGAGTGTGAAACTTCTGAGATTGAACGTGCTGCAAGTACATCAGTGGCACTCGACAAACTGGTAAAGGCACACAACCTGGGATCGATGGCTTATTATTATGAAGGCGAAACGGGCAATGAATATGAAAACATCGCCACTTCAGTAATTGCCGGAAATACATTGCTAACAGGGAAAAACATTCCGGTGGCCGGCGAGTGTGAGGTTAAAAATGCGCAGGCTATGAAAATTATGGCCGAATTTGGCGCAGGCGGTTCGTTCTCGGAATTCTACCTGATGGATTTTAAAGACGATGTGGTTTACCTGGGGCACGACGGTCCGGCTCATTTCGCCATTGCCGAAGGCAGGGTAAAGCTGGTTCCACTGCCGGTTTACCACGGAAAACCCGGTAAAGGCCTTTCCATTCAAATGTCGGTGAAACATGGTCCGGTTACACTGCTTTCAGTTGTGGAAGGAAAAAACGAGGTATTTTTATTGGTGGCTGAAGGAGAATCAGTTCCCGGTTCTGTACTCGAAATCGGGAATACAAACAGCAGGTATAAATTTTCAATTGGCGCTAAAGAATTTATGAATCAGTGGTCGAAGCAGGGACCTGCCCACCATTGTGCCATTGGCGTTGGCCACATTGCCGGTAAAATTGAAAAACTGGGAAGGTTACTCAATTTGAATGTGATAAAAATTTGTTGATGTAAATTAAAAACCAAAAATATGAATTCAAGGGAACGCGTTTTACGGGCATTCGGAAAAATTAAGGGATTACCTGACCGCATACCCGTTCAGTTCGATTTATGCAGACAACTCAGTGATTATTTTGGAAAAAAACTGGGAATTCCGGTGAATTATGCGGATAACCTATACGAAGACGTAACTTATCGCATCAGCGCCAACGAGTTGCGTGTGGCAATGGGCAGCGATGTGGTGGTAACCGGCGCTTCGGTTTCCGACGACTACCAAATTGTAAAGGAGGCCGACGGAACCTGGCTGAACGAGTATAAGATGCGGATGCGGCAAGGGGATATTTATGTTGAAGTAATTGATTATCCTTTGGCTCACGCCGAAACAAAAGCAGACATCGAAGCCTTTTCGTTTCCCAATCCGGATGCTCCCGGAAGATTTCGCGATGCCGAAGCTCTGGTAAAAAATTACAAAAACGATTACCTGATTTTTGGTGATATTGAAGTAACTGTTTTTTCATTGGCGCATCAATTGGTTGGCATGGAAAAGTTACTCATCGACATGATGATGGAAACTGAATATGTGGTTCCGCTGTTTGAAGCATGTGCCGAATTTCAATCTCAGATTGGTCTGCGGCTCATCGAAAAAAGAGTGGATGCCATCTGGTTTGGCGATGATTTTGGCACGCAAACCAACCTGATTATTCCACCGGAAACTTTTCGCGACCAGTTGAAACCAATCTATAAAAAAATGATTGACCGGTTTAAAGCTGCAAAACCTGAAATTATTCCAATTCTTCATTGTGACGGTGCTGTGGCTGAACTTTTAGACGATATACATGAAATCGGGTTCGAAGTTTTCAACCCCGTTCAGCCAGGAGTTCCGGGCCACTTGCCTCATGATATGAAATCCAGGTTCGGTGATATGTTTTCCTTTTGGGGCGCCATCGATCAGCAGGAGTTGCTGCCCAAAGGAACCGACGAAGAATTGGAAAAAGACATTGTCGAAAAAATAAACATTCTGGGGAAAGGTGGTGGTTACATGATTTCACCGGCTCATATCATTCAAAATGATGTTTCGCCGGAACGCGTGGAAAAATTCATTGAACTTTGCCTGAAGCATGGAAAATATTAAATCCCTTCTAATATGAAATTTCTACTTTTAATATTCTTTGCAGCATTCTCCTTTTTTCCTGCAGTTTCTTCCGAAAAAAACAGACCCTCGGGATTGCTTTGTGAACTCCTTTCCCACCCCGAATTGTCTGTAATAACCAATCCAAACCCAACATTCAGTTGGATTGTAAATTCGCAATTGAATAATGATTTTCAGACAGCCTATCAAATTATTGTGGCTGCTTCCGAAAAGGATTTACTTGAACAAGAAAATGTTTTATGGAACTCAGGAAAAGTAAATTCAGCTAAGTCATCGAACATTGTTTATGTCGGCACTCCGCTTCCCTCCAATTCTGCTTTTTACTGGAAAGTGCGTACCTGGGACAAAAACAACAACCCTTCGGAGTGGATTATCCCTCAACGTTTTAATACCGGCGATTTCAACAAAAAAAGACCATGGCCCGGCGAGAGCAAATGGGTACAGGTTGAACTGGAAAACGGGGATACAATCTGGACTTTTGAAAACCGGCACCCAATCAGTTATCACAGTGTAAACGCTACTAAAAAGGTTCAAAGAAATAATGTTCTTTTTTTCGATTTTGAAAAGTCAGCATTTGCCGTGCCCGAAATTCAATATACATGGGAACCTGCTGATTCAGAAATTCAGGTTGACACGATTTGGGTTCACCTTGGTGAAAAAGCTGTCGGTGACTCCATTGACCAAAAACCGGGTGGTGGTGTGCTGTTTCGGAAATATCCTTTTGCTATCCAGCCCGGCATTCATTCTGAGGTGCTGCAACTTCCGCGATTTGTAACCCGTTATCCGCACAGTCAGGCCATGCCGGAACACATGCCGGAAGTAATTCCTTTTCGTTATGTCGAAATATTTTCAGAAAATCCGGACATTAAAATTGAAAATGTAACGCAACATGCATTGTTTTATCAGTTTGATGAGGAAGCATCGTTTTTTACAAGCTCAGATGAACGATTAAATGATATTTATGATTTGTGTCGTTACTCTGTAAAAGCCAATACATTTAACGGCGATTATGCCGCCAGCGAACGGGAGCGTATGATGTACGAAGCAGATTGTTACATCCATCAAATGAGTCACTATGCGGTGGGCCGTGAATTTGCCATTGCCCGTTATAGTTTGGAAAATATGATTTTTCATGCCACCTGGCCAACCGAATGGATTTTTCATACCATATTGATGACTTATGCAGATTACCGGCACACAGGAAATACAAAAATCATCGAAAAATATTTTCCTGAATTAAAGGCAAAACTTATGCTGGAACTGGCTTCTGAAAACTATTTGATTAGCACCAGAACAGGAAAACAATCTCCTGAGTTTTTGAAGTCAATCCATTTTAACGGAAAGGAACTGCGCGACATAGTTGACTGGCCGCATGGAGGAATGGGATTAATTGAAACAAACGGTGAAACAGATAATTACGACTTTACCGATTTCAATACAGTAGTCAATGCATTTCATTACAAAGCGCTGCTGGCGATGGCGGAAATGGCAGAAGCAATTGGGAAACAGACAGAGGCAAATCATTTAAAAGAAAGGGCTGCTGCAGTAAAACAGGAAATAAGATACATGTAAAGGCTTTATGAAGAATAAAAATCAAATGGACAGAAGAAAATTCATTCAATATTCAGCAGCCGGTGTTGCCCTTGCCGCAACTGCCAATCAAGCAATATCTGCTGAACATGTAACAATGAATGAGAGATTCATCAATAAAGAACTTAATATTACTTCTGAAATTGATGTGTTGGTTGTTGGCGGAGGCACAGCAGGCACTATTGCAGCGATTCAGGCCGGAAGGGCAGGTGCAGAAACACTTCTGGTGGAACGAGGCAGCCAACTTGGCGGGACTGCCACAACCGGTGGTGTCGCTTTCCCTGGATTATTTCATGCCTGGGGGAAACAGATTATTTCCGGTATTGGATGGGAAATGGTTAGGGATACGGTTTTACTTGATGGAGGCACTTTACCTGATTTTTCTATGGAAATCAATAATACTACGGTACGGCACTGGCGGCATCAGGTGCATGTAAATCAGTTTATTTATGCTTTGCTGGCTGAGGAAAAATGTGAAGAAGCAGGTGTTGAAATTGCTTATTATGAATTTCCTGAGTCAATTACAAAAACTGCTGAAGGCTGGCAGGTTGATTGTCTGGGATTTGGTACAAAACGCAGCGTGTTATGCAGGCAGATTATTGATTGCACCGGCGGAGCGGAGGTGACTGGAATGTTAAACTTGCCAAGGCTTCGGAAAGAAGAAACACAACCAGGTTCTATGTTGTTTAAGTTAGACAATGCCAACAACCCGGGGCGGGCAAACGGTCCGGGGCCGGGCTTACTGGATGCGATCTATGTTCATGGAGCTATTTCAGCCAATTCACGAACGGTTACCGCAGCCAATCTGACCGGGCGAAAAGCCATTCTTGAAAAAGTGCGTAAAGAGAAAAAACGGTTGATGCACATGCAGCCTGAAACAGCTTTTCGGGAAAGCTATCGAATTGAAGGGGAAACGATAATCACAGTTGATGATTATACGTCAGGGCGTGTTTTCGATGATGCTATTTGCTATGCTTTTTATCCGGTAGATTTACATACCAAAGAAGGTGTAAAACCCGAACCGCTAAAAAAAGGAATAGTTCCAACTATCCCATTATCAGCGCTTGTTCCCAAAGGAAGCAGTAACATTTTAGTGGCCGGCAGATGTGTTTCCAGTGATCGTCTGGCCAATTCAGGCCTGCGTGTGCAAGCCCCATGCATGGCAATGGGTCAGGCAGCAGGCGCAGCAGCAACATTGGCTGTTCGTAAAAAAATCACACCACTTGAGGTGCCATTAAATAATATAAAAGAATTGTTGGTTCAAAATGGGGCTATTGTTCCAAATTTTTAAATCTAAAATAGTAGAAACCAAAAATTATATAGAGAATAATCAAATAATAAAATCAACTATTATGAAAATTCAAATCTTTTCACTTTTTGTTTTTATCTTTCTTATTTCCTGTAATTCTGTAGAGAAAGAGACTGAAAAAAACCGCCAAATCAGCGGCATATACCCACACCTCGCTTACTACAATAATGAAAGTGAATGCGGAACAGGAGCAGTTGTTCCCTGGGCCGGCAGATTATGGGTAATCACTTACGGTGCCCATCTTCCGTTTGGGTCTTCCGATAAGCTGTATGAAATTACACCGGAACTGGAACAAATTGTTCGCCCGGAAAGCATTGGCGGAACGCCTGCCAACCGGATGATTCACGAGGAGAGCAATCAACTGTTTATTGGCCCGTATGCCATCGATGCCAACCGGAATGTTAGGGTAATTCCTTATGAAGAAATGCCTGGGCGCCACACCGGAAACGCACGCCATCTTTTCAATCCTTCAGAAAAAATTTATTACGGAACTATGGAGGAAGGTTTTTACGAGGTCGATGTAATTTCCCTGGAGCCAAAGTTGCTGTATGAAGATCGCAATGTAACCAACCGGAAGGAAGCAGATGAATCTGCCAATATACCATCTGCATTATTATATGGAGTTCATGGGAAAGGTTTATATTCCGGGCAAGGTGTAATGGTCTATTCCAATAACGGGGAAGCGGGTCAATTGGCTCTCGAACAATTCGATATTGAAGCTGGTTCTCTTTCTGAATGGGATGGCAAAGAATGGAAACTTGTACGGAGGAATCAATTTGTGGAAGTAACCGGTCCCGGAGGCATATATGGCAATCAAAATCCGGAAACCGATCCTATCTGGGCTACCGGTTGGGACCATAAATCTGTTCTCCTTGGAGTGCGAAATCCGGAAACCGGATGGGACTTTTTCAGGTTACCCAAAGCAAGCCACAGCTACGATGGTGCACACGGCTGGAATACTGAATGGCCCCGAATTCGCGATGTTGGTGCAGAAGGCAATCCCGATTACCTGATGACCATGCACGGTATGTTCTGGCGTTTTCCCGAAACGTTTACGGCAGAGCAATCTGCCGGAATCCGCCCACGTTCAGCCTACCTGAAAGTAATTGGCGATTTTGCACGATGGAACAATCAGCTGGTTTTTGGCTGTGACGACTCAGCAAAGGCCGAATTTCTGAATAAAAGAAAACACAAGGGAGGGATTGAAGGTCCGGGGCAATCCAACTCCAACCTGTGGTTTACAACTTTTGAAAAGCCCGACCAACTGGGAACAAAAACGGCATCGGGTTCTGTTTGGCTAAATGAAGAATTGCAGGCCGAAGAAGTTTCAGAACCTTTCCTGTTTGCCGGCTGGCCAAACCGTTCGGCATGGATTCAAAACAGCGGCAGCAATCCCATATCTTTTATTTTCGAAGTGGATAAATCAGGAAATCAAAACTGGGAAAACCTGAAAACGGTAACGCTTGCTGCAGGAGCTTCGG
Organism: Mariniphaga sp.; assembly: GCA_019429205.1. GTDB lineage: Bacteria > Bacteroidota > Bacteroidia > Bacteroidales > Prolixibacteraceae > Mariniphaga. The sequence goes on from JAHYIT010000145.1 coordinate 7,617, forward strand.
CCAATGTTGAATTCGCTGAAAACGAAGCTGGGGAATGGATTCGGGTTAAAACCGATTCACCAACCACAGCAACGGTAAGCTTTAATTATTCAGGGGCCGAAAACCGGCCAACATCGTCTTCCGCCAAATTTCAGGGGCTGGCTGAAATTTCAGGTAAAAGCTCAATAGGTGGGTTGCTTTACGGATTAGGCAATGACAGAAGAGCGCTGGGAATTTCTGCCGTTAAATTTGAAAACGGACAGCAGTCAGAAACCGGATATTACGAGCTGGATGCGCAATTAAACCTGGTAAAGAAAGATGACCCGAAAACCAACACGTTCATCAAAGAAAAATTTGCCATTCCTGAAAATGTCATTGATATTGAGGAATCTTCCATTTTGATTATTGATGACAAAAACCGCAGATGGAGAATCCCATTGGGAGCCAATGAATACAAACAATTAACCGATGCAGCCCAACTGCGTATATGCCGCGAAGTGGCTACTGAACGTGACTTGTTTCATTCATCCGGTACTTTTTATGAGTTGCCAGCTGAAAATGCTGATGGATTTGCTAAAATGAGACCGGTTGCTTCACACAATTTTAGGATTCATGATTATGCCTCATACCGGGGCCTGCTGGTTATGACCGGGATTCATCCTGATGCTAAAGCAGGTGACCATATTATCCGTTCAGATGATGGACAGGCAGCTGTTTGGGCAGGCGCTATCGACGATTTGTGGGAACTGGGGAAACCGGTTGGACACGGAGGTCCCTGGAAAAACTCGGCAGTGAAAGCAGGCGAACCATCCGACCCCTATTTAATTGGATTTTATGACGACCGTTCGCTGGAAATTTCGCATGATTCCAGCGAGCCGGTTACGTTTAAAATTGAAGTGGAACCCATCGGCCATGGCCCGTGGATGCTTTATAGAGAAGTTACCGTAAACCCGGATGAGAAATTTACCTACCAGTTTTCTGAAAGCTTCCAGGCACGATGGATTCGTTTTGTGGCTGATAAAAACTGTTCGGTTACGGCGTGGCTGGAGTATAAATAATTTGAAAAAACAAAAGAATATCACAATGAAGTTTCAGAAGTTAATTTTAATGGTTTTACATGGAAATGGTATGGGGAAAACAGAACCGCAAATAACAGTTTTTCATTTTCTTTTTTGGAACAGTATACAATTGCCTTTTTCAGTATGGCATTCCCTTATACCGAAAAAAACCTGAAAGAGTTTTTGGAAAATTTGAAAAACAGGGAATTATTAAAAACAGACACGTTGTGTCTCTCTCCTGAAAACCGGGTGATTGAAAAAATAACCATCCCCGCACTAGGTAAAAATACCAACCGTAAAGTTTTGATTACAGCCCGGCATCATGCCTGCGAAATGATGGCCAACTACGTTTTGGAAGGAATTATAAAAAGTTTGTTAAACGATAAAAACCTTCAATTATTGAGGGAAGACAGTGAGTTTCTAATCATTCCGTTTATGGATAAAGATGGTTTCCAAGGACAACTCAAGAGTTTTTGGAGAAACTATATCCTTTTCTATTCAGGAATATCTTGAATTAATGGATAAAAAGTAATTTGATTGAAATAAAATTGTTTTGTTAAAAATAAAAGAAAATGAAATACAAAACTTTAGCTGCTTTTTTTCTGATATTCATAGGGACATTTTCAATAAGTGCCCAGCTTATTTTTATTGAAGCCGAAAGTTTTGACAACAGAGGCGGCTGGGTAATAGATCAGCAAAGTATGGATCAAATGGGATCGCCGTATTTAATGGCACATGGTTTGGGAATTCCGGTTGAAAACGCCAAAACAAGTATTGAAATTGCTGAACAGGGAGAATATCGTGTTTGGGTGCGTACCCGAAATTGGGTTGCCCCATGGAGTGTTTCGGGTACTCCCGGAAAGTTTCAGTTGCTATTTGATAAAGATCCAATAAAAAAAGTATTTGGAACAGAAGGTGCGGAATGGCACTGGCAGGATGGTGGAACAATTCAACTAAACAAAGGGGAGGTTGAAATTGAACTGTACGATCTGACCGGATTCAATGGTCGCTGTGATGCAATCGTTCTAACAAAAGATCAGGAGTTCATTCCACCCAATGAAAGCGATGAGTTGGCAGAATTCCGTGCCTCCTGTTTAAATCTTCCGGAAAAACCACAACTGGCTGGCAAGTTTGATTTGGTTGTTGTTGGTGGAGGAATGGCCGGAATCACAACAGCAATTAGTGCAGCCAGACTCGGATGCAAAGTAGCCCTTATCCAAAACCGACCGGTATTGGGTGGCAATAACAGTTCCGAAGTACGGGTCGGGCTCTCCGGACTAATTTTCCAGGAACCTTACCCAAATCTTGGAAAGCTGGTTGATGAAATTGGTTCTGTCGGGCACTGGACACTTTGGGAAGCCAAACGCAATCCTGAATCGGAACGAAGCAAAAAGATATTGGAGGTGATTGAGGAAAATCCGGAAAAGAAAATTCACAATGCAGGCCCAAAAAGTAATTATGGCGACGATAAAAAAAGGAGAATGGTTGAGGCGGAGGAAAACATTGAGTTATTTCTGAATATGCATGTATTTGAGGCCGAAAAATCAGGAGATAAAATTACCTCTGTTACAGGCAAAAACATTGTTACAGGCGAAGAATTGAAATTTAAAGGACAACTTTTTGCCGATTGTACAGGAGACGGAAATCTGGGGTTTTTAGCAGGTGCCGATTTCAGAATGGGAAGGGAAAGCCGGGCAGAAACCGGAGAACCCAGTGCCCCGGAAAATGCCGACGATTTGGTTATGGGAACTTCAGTACAGTGGTATGCCGAAAAACTTGAAGACCCCAGTTCATTTCCGGAATGCCCCTGGGCCGTTCAGTTTAATGAAGAAACCTGCCAGCACCTCACACGCGGCGACTGGGACTGGGAAACCGGATTTTACTGGGATCAGGTTGAAGATATTGAATATATAAGAGATTACGGACTTCGTGCTGTTTTTGGAAACTGGTCATATCTCAAAAATGAAAGCAAAGAGAAGGAAAAATACAACGAATATCAACTTAAGTGGGTCGCTTATATTGGCGGAAAACGTGAATCACGCAGACTTTTGGGAGATGTAATTTTGAAAGAACAAGACCTTTTGAGCAGAGTGGATTACCCTGATGCCAGTTTTACTACTACATGGACCATCGATCTCCATTACCCGGTTGCCCTGAAAGGTTTTAATGAAGAGCCCTTTCTTTCAGAAGCAAAACATGTTAAAATAGAACCTTATGCAGTTCCATACCGATGTTTATATTCCCGCAACATTGAAAATCTTTTTATGGCCGGACGAAACATTAGCGTAACACATATTGCACTGGGTACGGTTCGTGTTATGCGTACAACCGGAATGATGGGTGA
>JAHYIT010000146.1 GCA_019429205.1 Mariniphaga sp.
CACAACAGTTTTATTTTCGTGGGAAAAAGAATAGGCCGTACAACCCATGGAATGTCCGGGGTAATGACCCACTTCTATTTTTTTGCCAAGGAGGTTTAAAATTTCACCACCAGAAACAATTTGATCAATTTCTACCGGCTGAAATTTTTTGTGATACAAATATCCGGCACAACGTTCATCTCCTGTTGCAACAGCCTGTGCCGTTTCTTTGATAGCAATAATTTTAACTCCTCTTTTCTTTAACAGGTGAGCGCCTCCGGCATGGTCGAGGTGTGGGTGGGTAAGCAAACAATAGTTGATATCATCCGGATTCAAATTCCAGTATTTCATATTGGTGAAAATCTGCTCCAGGGTATCGCCACAGCCGCAATCAAACATGATTAAGCCTTCTTCCGTTTTCAGGATATACGAATTGCCGTCGTTCCATAAGGCTCCCTGCAAATCAAATGTAATTCCGTTTAAGTCACCTCCGGTTTGATAAAGATTTTTGAGTATTTGCATCGTCAAATTTTTAGTTTTGAAATGTAAACATACGAAAATTGAAACAGTAAATTGATCCTAATAACCAAGTTTGACAATCTGGGTTGCCGGTTTTTTTAATGTTTGTTTAATCGGGTTAATTTTATTGAATTGGGGATTAATTCTGTTAAACGAAGCTTTTTGTATGAATTTCGATAATTACTTTAGTGAACATTTGTAATTTACAATGAAAATTATCCAATTTGGTTATGTGCTGGTAAATAAAGAATAGGATAAAATCTGTTGTAAATGAATTGCAGGAATATTGTTTCTCATCTTTCTCATTTTTATACATTGCCTGATCTCATCAATTTTGACCCAAATTGATTAAATTTTAACTGTTATTTGATAGGATATTAACATTATTATAATAATGGTAATCATATAATTAAAATGAAGGGTTAAAATTCTATGCAAAATGAATAAAATTTTGGTGGTTTAACGATTTAGCATTTCAGAGATTTGTATAGTGAGATTAAAACCAAAATTGTATAGTTGTTAAATTAATATCTAATCTATGGAAAGTCGAGTTTTGAGAACATTTTTAATGGGAATGCTTGTTCTTTTTTCTGTTCACTCATTTGCACAGGTGCAGGTAAGCGGAACAGTAAGAGACAATACGGGTGAATTATTGCCCGGTGTATCTATTCAGGTTAAAGGGACTTCACAGGGAACTGTTACGGATTTTAACGGACGGTATTCCATGAATGTTCCTGATAATCAGTCTGTACTGGTTTTTTCATTCGTTGGTATGGAAACCCAGGAAATAAATATGGGTGGCAGGTCGGTCATCGACGTAACCATGAGTCCTACTTCCATTGGAATGGAAGAAGTTGTTGTAACCGCTTTGGGTATTTCACGCGAAAAGAAATCGCTGGGCTACTCGGTTGGTGAGGTTCGGGGAGAAGAACTTCAGCGGGTTGCACAGGACAACGTCCTGAATTCACTTTCGGGGAAAGTGCCGGGAATGGTTGTAAATCAAACCGGTATTGCGGGTTCAACGGTTAGTGTTGTAATTCGCGGGGCCAATTCGCTTACAACCGATAACCAGCCGTTGTTTGTTATTGATGGCGTTCCTGTTTCCAACAGGTTGAATAACGTAAGAATGATGGGTTCTGATAACCAGATTGACTATGGGAATGCAATATCTGACCTTAATGCAGATGACATTGCTGATATTACAGTATTAAAAGGTCCGAGTGCAGCAGCACTTTATGGAACCAGAGCAGGAAACGGGGTAATTTTGATCACCACAAAATCGGGCAGGGATGCCAGAGCTCTTGGTGTAACAGTAAGCTCAAATACAGTTTTTGAGACGGCTACACGACTTCTGGATTTCCATTACAAGTATGCAAACGGAACCCGAAACCATTTGCTGAGTGAGACTTCAGCATATTGGGGAGGACCGCAACTGGATGCAGGAATAATTGCACAGCAATGGGGACTGGATGAACCTGCCGAGTTGAAATCCTATCCCAATAACATGAAGGATTTTTTAAACACCGGTATCACAACCAACAACAATATCGCACTGTCTGGCGGTAATGAAAAGGGAAATTTCAGAATATCCTACAATAATATGTCTATGAGGGGTATGATTCCGGGACACGACCGGTATAACCACAGCCTGAAAACCAATATTAATTATCAGCTCCTGGAAAAACTGACATTTACTTCAAATGTGACTTATGCCAATACGTTTTCCAACGACATACCGAGTACCGGTGACCGGAGGAATAACCCGCTGGAAGCGATTTATACCGTTCCCCATATTCCGGTTGAACGTATGAAGGATTACTGGATGCCGGGTCAGGAAGGCATTCAGCAAAGGAATTTGCCTGATTACGATAACCCCTATTTTATAGCTCATGCTATGAAAAACGGGTTTTCAAGAGACAGGGTTTATGGAAATCTGGCACTGACTTACGATTTAACCAGTGATTTATCGGTTACTGCACGTTATTCGCTTGACAGGTACAACGAAAATCGGGAAACTAAAATTCCGTTTAGTGCCTATCGTATGGCAAGAGGTAACTACTCGTTACAAAATATTCTGTTCCAGGAATACAATGCCGATGCGCTGGCAACCTGGAAAAAAGCAATTGATAATTGGGATTTTAGTATTTCTGCCGGAGGAAATATCATGAAAAGAAATGGCTCTGATTCGTTTGTCGGATCCGGAGGTGACAGGAACAACGGTCTTGTAATTCCGGGAATTTATACCGTTAACAATATTCCGCTTACAAACATTTCGGTTGGCAGCAGCCAGTATGTAAAGGCAATTTACAGTGCTTACGCGTTGGCTTCCATTGGTTTTAAAAACCAGCTCTACATAGATGTAACCGGAAGGAATGACTGGTCGAGTACGCTTCCTGAAGCAAACCGGTCTTATTTTTATCCATCTGCGTCCGTAAGCTGGCTGGCAGACAATACTTTTAATTTGCCTGAGGCAGTTAGCCTGCTAAAGTTACGCGGGGGATGGGCAAAGGTGGGTAATGATACTGATCCTTACCGGCTTTATCCTTCATTGAATACCGGAACCTGGAATTCGCTCATTACAGAATCAGTATCCGGCGTGTTGCTGAATCCGGATTTGAAACCGGAAGAAGCTACTTCGATCGAAGGTGGCATTGACTTCAACATGTATAATAACAGGTTAAGATTGAGTGCAACCTATTACACCGAAGATAATGTGAATCAGATTTTTTCAGTTCCATTACCCCTTTCATCCGGATACAGCAGAAAACTAATTAACGCCGGTCTGATTAGAAGTAAAGGCTGGGAGATGACTGTTGGAGGAACACCGGTTAACCGCCCTTCCGGCCTGAGGTGGGATATCGATTTTAATTTATCACAAAACCATACCACAGTAGAAGAGCTTACCGATGATTTGGATTTTATTACATTGTGGAGTGATAACGGCGGTGCTTTTTCTTTTGTAGGCGACCGGATTGGTGACATGTATGGATATGGCTATGCACAGGTAAAAGATCAGAATTCACCTTATTACAGGTGGCCAATAATACAGAACGGTAGCTGGATTGATCTTCGTCAACAGCAAGACTGGGAAAAAATCGGTAATTTCAACCCCGATTTCCTGTTAGGTATGCAAACTTCACTGAGGTATAAAAGATGGTCAATCAGCGCCAGTATCGACTGGAGACAAGGAGGCGACTTCGTGTCGTTTACCTACCGTTATGGCGAATCTGACTGGAAATCGCAAAGACAACTTGATTTGCTTATACCTGGCGGATTTTACTCCGAATCTGAATTGATTGCTTTGTTGAAATCAGATCCTGAAAAGTATATTATTCCTCAGAATGGCAACTTCCCCAGAGTTGGTGGTTATACCCAGGAAACCGGTGGAGTACAGACACCGGACGGCTATTATGACGGTGCATTTGTGCCGGGAGTTGTTCAGGTTGCGGGACAAAATACGCCTGACGATTTTAGCGATGATGTTTATGTTGAACATCTTGGAGGTCCCGAAACCGTTGTAAGAAACTTAACTTCATCTTATGCATGGAGGTTTAATAAACAGATTATTTTTGATGCTTCTTTTATTAAACTGCGCGACCTTACAGTTTCTTATGCGTTACCCGACATGAGAGGAATTAAAAATGCTTCAGTTTCTGTTTATACGAGTAACCTGATGCTTTACACTGCTGCAAAAATCGGTATCGATCCGGAAAGGGCTTTTCAGGCAAATTCAGGAAACCAGGGGAACACTTCAAGCCAGTTTAAACAAGGTTACGAAAGACAAAATGTAATGCCCTGGAGTGCAACGGCAGGCGTAAAACTGAACTTTAGTTTTTAATAGCAAGGTTAATTCAAATAAAATTAAAAATGAATAAAATGAAATTTTTAAGAAATATATTACTTACAGTTTTGGCATTCGGTATAATGTCATCCTGTGAAGATTTGACAGAACTTAACAGAAATCCCAACGCAATTGATGCAGAAGATGGGAATGTGAATCTGTTATTACCTTCTGTACTTGGGCCTGCTGCGAGAAATTACTTATCTCTTGGTTTCGAAAATATGGCAGGCGCCATGCAGTTTATTCAACGTACCGGTTGGAGTGGCGGAACCAATTCCTTTGCCTGGGACTCAGAGAACTGGACCGGGTACTATGATATTCTCAGAACCAATGAATTGTTAATAAAGAATGCCAGTGAACAGGGTTTTCCTTTTCACCAGGGCATCGGTTTAACGATGCGGGCATTTTTGTTCGGACAGATTGCCGACTACTGGGGCGATGCACCATACAGTAAAGCGCTTAAAGCCTTTACGGGAGAAATGGAGAACATGTATCCCCCCTACGATTCGCAGGAAGATATATATAAAGGTGTTATTGCTGACCTTAAAGAAGCAGCAGCAATTTTTGCGAATGGAAATAGCACAGGTATGAGCGCTAACTCCGATTTGTATTACAGAGGTGACATTGCAAAATGGGAAAAATTTGCAAATTCATTGTTAATCCGGTATTATGTCAGAATTTCTGAAAAAAGCGGAGACTCAAAAGCAGGGGTTGAAGCCATTGTTGCAAGTGGAAAAATTATTACATCGGCTGCTGACGATGCTACCATGGATTACACCGGAGGGCCAAGTGATCAGTGGCCATTGATTTATACGGACGAAACCAGTTCAACCCGGAATCTGGCTTGTGAAACGATCATTGATCAGTTGAACGAAACCAATGATCCGCGCAGAGGTGTCTGGTTTGCTCCGGTTTCTGTAAGGTGGGTTCCTGATAACAGTATTTCCGGTGCCTCCGACAAAATGCTGGTGGATGGAGTAGAAAGCGATATCTATCCCGATTGGATTGATTATCAGGATAAAAGCAATATATTTACCCGTTTGTACAATCCAAATGATGTCAACTATAAAGATGATGAATATGTTGGAATTCCTCCAGGTCTGTCTGCCGCCGTAATTTATAATTACAACGGATGTCCCAATGGTGCACAGGGGAGGTTTAATCATCATGTTTCCATGCTAAACAGAATGTTTATGGACGGAAGACCAAGGGCGGGAGATATGTTGCAGGCCAGGCTGGTTTCTGCTGCCGAAATGCATTTTACGCTGGCGGAAATGGCGTTGAAGGGCTGGAGTGTGGGTGATGCTGAATCGCATTACCGGGCAGGAATTCAGAATTCGCTGCAACCCTGGGGCGTAGCCGATCAGTTTGATGCTTTTTATGCAAATGTGGCTTTTGACGGAACTGCAGAACAGGTTTTAACTCAAAAGTGGGTAGCCAGTTTTGGTAATGCCACCGAAGCATGGAACGATTACAAACGCACCGGTTATCCGTTACTCACATTGGCAACTGACGAGGCCAGAGCACCTGTGCCTGCATTAAGGTTTGGCTACGGAGGCGATGAACTGAATAACAATACTGCCAATGTAACTGCGGCCATTGAAAGGCTTGAAATTACTCAATATTCCGGAAGTATTGGGAAAAACAGCGTTTACTCAAGACCATGGATTCTGCAGGGCACAGGAAAACCCTGGTAGATTGATTTTTTTGATAGTTATATATTGATTATAAGGAGGACATGGTTTATCCGTGTCCTTCTTTTTCAAATGGAAACTGATAATGAAAAACATGAAATACCTGCTCTTGATATTTTACTCGTTTCCAATTGTATTGCTTGCAACAAACAATACAGAAATACAGGGCATAGTATTTTTCGACATCAACCAAAACGGAATCCTTGATCCAGGTGAGCCCGGAATTGCCGGCGTTTGCGTTTCCAACGGAAAAACGGTGGTGCAAACCGATGCTTCCGGAAAATGGGAACTGCCTGCCGAAAAAATGAATTCAGTTTTTGTTATAAAACCAGCCGGTTATGATGTTCCTTTGAATCAGGACAATATTCCCCAACATTATTATTTACCGGAGAAAGGTAAATTCCAAACCGACATTCATTTTCCGCTATATCCGGCTTTGGAAAAGAACAAATTTTCAGCCCTGTTTTTTGGCGATACGCAGGCCCGGGGTTTGCGGGAAGTCAATTTTATTATGCACGATGTGGTGGAGGAATGTATGGAAACCGATGCTGCCTTTGGCGTTTCGCTGGGCGATATCGTTGCCGATGACCCCAGCCTGTTTGCCGAAGTGAGTCAGGGAATCGGGCACATTGGCATTCCGTGGTACAACATTTTTGGAAACCACGACCACGACCGCAACGAAAAACGAAACGAAAACAAAGACAAAACTTTCCGCCGGTTTTTCGGCCCGTCCACCTATGCGTTTGAATACGGACAGGTTGCCTTCATCGGTATAAACAATGTATTTTTTAATAAAAAAGGGAAATATCACGCCCATCTTACCGACGAACAGCTTTTGTTTATTGAAAACTACCTTTCGTTTGTGCCCGAAGAAAAGCTGGTGGTGCTTATGATGCATATTCCACTGGTGCGCATCGATACGCGAGACAGGTTATATGAAATTCTCCGGAATAGGAAACAAACTTTTTCCATTTCAGGCCATGTGCACGAGCAAATCCATGTGTTTGTGGATGAGGATATGGGATGGAAAGGTCCGGCTGCGCATCATCATTTAATCAACGCCACGGTTTGCGGTAGCTGGTGGTGCGGGCTGCACGATGAAACGGGCATTCCGCACGCCACCATGAATGACGGGGCGCCCAACGGTTATTCCATCGTTACTTTTGATGGTAATGAATATAGCATTCAGTTTAAAGCTGCACGCCGTCCGGCTGATTACCAGATGAACATTTACCTGCCCGATGAAATGTCGCAAAATGAACTGGACACTGCAAATGTACTGGTGAATATTTTTGCCGGTTCCAGCCGTTCCAAAGTGGAAATGCGCGTAGGGAAGAACGATGAATGGATTCCCATGCAGCAGGTGGCAACCATCGACCCGGAATGTTTGCGCATGCACCGGCTCAGTCCCCTTCTGGACAGGGAAATCGACGGGCAATCCCTCGAATATGTTTTCGGCTATAAAATGGATTATCCCAGTATTTCAACCCATATGTGGCAGGGAAAACTTCCGGAAAAACTGCAACCCGGAACCCATTTGGTAACGGTGCGTACAACAGATATGTTTCAACAAACCTGGACCGGTCACCGGATTTTCAGGATTTCAGGAAATTAAAAACTCAAAAAAATGAACCATGAATAAAAAGTCTTTAATCGCTTTGTTTGTTTTCACAATATTTCTGGCAGGAACTTTACCCGGAACCGCTACCCCAAAAGGAAAGCCGGTTCATATTGATGCGCCTTTTCTGCAGGATTACAGCATTAAATATTATTTCAGCCAGCCGGGTGTATCCCTTAAAAAAGTGGCTGCCGACCGCAACGGAAAAATCCAGGTTTTGGCTTCAAGCGGCCTGTTGCATCCACAAGCCGGTGCGTTTCTTTATCCCGGTACGCTTGAAAAGGATGGCACACACCGGCCGTTTAACGATAAAAATTTTGCCGGTTTGGCAGCGTACCGGCAGCAACTGATTTATCTTGACGATGAAGCTGTGCTGAGCAACGCCTGGGCTGGAGAGCTTTTTTCCAAACACCAGATGCCAAAAGCAGAGTTTTTTGCTGCCGGCGAGGATTTTACTTTCCTGCTGGCCGATGGCAGAAACCTGAAACTCATAAAAAATTCGCAGGAACTCTGGAAAGGAAGGACTCCTGAACAGGTTTTGGAACTGAAATTTTCTCCGGCAACCGGAAAATACTGGATTTTAACTTCCAAAACGCTTTTTACATTTTCGGCGGAAAGCAAAGAGCTGAAAACTTTTATTGAAGGCAACGAATTTACCTTATTCGAGGTAGTTGGCTTTGGCACGAAAACCGTTATCGGTACACCCGGCGGGTACATTGAAATTAACAATATTTCCCAAAAGCAAATGGGTGAAAAAAAATCGAAACTCCCTGTCCCCGAAATTACCGTGGTGAAAGAGGTAAACGGCAATGTATGGTTCGGTTCGCCCGAAGGCGCTTTTATGCAGCGCAACGATGGTAAATTCAACTATTATTACGGTGAACGCTGGCTGCCCGGAAACCGCGTGATTGACATTGCTGAAGGACCGGATAATTCGGTTTTGATATTGACAGACAAAGGTTTGGGGCAGATTTTATTCAAGGAAATTACTTTGGCTGAAAAGGCAAATTTCTTCGAAAAACAGGTGCGCCTTCGCCATATCCGCAACGGGTTTAATGCCACGCTGAACGGAATGACAAAAGGAGATTTGTCCACCGGTTACCTGGCCGATTCCGACAACGACGGGCTTTGGACCTCCATGTACCTCGGAAGCCAGGTTTTCAGGTATGCGGTTACCCAATCGGAAGAAGCGCTGCAGAATACCATCGAGTCGCTGGATGCCATGGAACGGCTTTTCACCATTAATCCGGTTCCGGGGTTTCCGTCGCGTTCGTATGAGCGCAGCGGCTACATCGATATTCTGGCCGACCCCGACCGGTGGCAACACTCTTCCGACCCCGAGTGGGACTGGAAGGCCACCACCAGCAGCGACGAAGCCATTGGGCACGTGTTCGTGTTTGGCGCCATTGCCGAGCTCATCGATGTGGAGCCGGTCAGAAATAAGGCTGTCCGGTTGCTCGATGAACTGATGCAGCACATTGTGGACAACGATTTTTACCTGATTGATTACGATGGGAAACCAACCCTTTGGGGGAAATGGCATCCAGATTATGTAAACGGATTTCCCACCTCGATAGGGGACCGAAAACTAAACAGTTCAAATATTGTGGCCATGCTGCAAACTGCCTATCATTTTACAAAAAAGGATATTTATAAGGAAAAAGCTTTCGAACTGATGCACGATTACGGTTACCTCGAAAACCTGATGCGCCCCATGGAAGAAATAGGCAAAGCGCCGGAAGGAGCTGACGATTGGGCCGCCATGTTATCCGAATCGTGGAACCACTCTGACGATGAGATGTATTTTCTCGGCTACTGGGGACTTTATCGCTATGCGTTTAACGACACCCTGAAAGCAATGTTCTGCGAAAGCATTATCGACCACTGGGAGCACGAACGCCCCGAAAAAGACGGCTTGTGGAACCTGTTTACAGGCATGGTGAGCCATGATTTCGATCTGGAAGAAGCAATCTGGTATTTGCAGGAATATCCGATGGACCTTATCAACTGGACGGTGAAAAACAGCCACCGGAAAGACATTCAACTCATTCCTGAAAATTTCCGCAGGCAAACCACTGAAGAAGTTTTACCACCCGATGAACTGCAAATCCGCAGGCACAATGCCAACCGCTTTGGCCTTGACGGCGGAAACGACGGACGCTCGGAAAACAGCGCCGGAGATATCTGGTTGTTGCCCTACTGGCTGGGACGCTATCTGGAAGTGATTGAATAGTTTCTGGATAATGAACTGAAAAATCGGATGTTTTACACCGTGGCTTCAGCCCGGTGAACAGAAAATAGCTACAAGGGTAATCACCCGGCTTTAGCCGTTAAGGGAATTAAACGCTAAAGCTCATAGTGGGATGTTGAGCAAGCCAAATCACCGGGCTAAAGCGCCGGTGAAAAAAAGAGCAGTAGGATACCGTGCCTTGAATATTGGAATATTACACCGCGGCTTCTCCCGTGGGGATTCCTCTGGAAAGCCCGGTGATTACTAAGTTTAAAGCGACAAACCGGCTTTAGCCGTTAAAGCGATGAAAAAGAACCACCGCATAGATTGTTTAAGTTAAGTTTAGTTCGTTGACTTGGAAAGGCGTATCCGGTTGCAAAGTCAGCCGGTGCGCTTCTCTTTTTTTAGTTGAAAAAAATTTAATAACGACCATGAATAATATGAATACCACATTTTTCAGGATTTTTTTCGTTGGCGCATTTGCCCTGTTGATGGCAGGTTGTTCGCAAAAACAAACCGAATCGGAAAAGTTAGTCCAACAGGTGATGGATGAAGTCATCACCCGGCTATATGCCACGATGAATGAAGAAGAACTGGAAGCTATCGACCAGCAAAATGCCATGTCGCTGTTCAGTGAAGAAGACCTGAAAGTGCTTTCCACCCGGCACTGGGTTTTCGATGTAAATGTACCGGTGGTGGTTTCACTTATGCGAAGTAAAAGTCAGAAGATAATGCCATTCTGGATCGAATCCAGTGGTTTTGTGAAAACGGGTTTGGAAATGCGAAATGACTACCACACCTACGAAGTGTGGCAAAAGGAGTTTGGCAGGGGAACGGTTGAGCTGGGAATTAACGGGTTTGAAAATTTTGCCTATCACTACTTTGTTGCAGTGGCGCCGCAAAAAGAAACCAAAAATCTTCAACTGTCCAATTTTATTCCTGAAAATCAGTATGTAGGCGTTCTGGACGGCGGAGCTTTCACTTACCACGACTGGACCGAGCTGGTTTTGCAGGACGTTCCCTAAGAATTGAAAGGCCAAAAACTGCTGACTACCATTCGTGGCCGTGGAAAAGAGTC
>JAHYIT010000147.1 GCA_019429205.1 Mariniphaga sp.
ATCCGTATTCTTTTACAAAACCTGTATTCACCGGTTGCATGGCTTTTCCGTGCATGGAAGGCGCCCACAGTCCATAAAACCTTTCGTGGCATTGGATGCAGCTTTCCGAACCCGAAAATCCGTCAGTTGCTACCTGTTCGTTTTTGCGCTGAACACAGGAAATGGTTAAAACAAAATACAAAATTGCCGATAACCAGATGAATTTTTTGGCTGCCATGTTTTTTCCTTTTATCTTCACAAAGATTGAGATATTTTTATAAAGAATGAAATTTTTATGAAACTTGGAATTTTACGCGAAGGAAAAACGCCCCCTGATAACCGGGTGCCGCTGACGCCGGAACAATGTGTGGAAGTGCAGCAAAAATTTAAAAACGTTCAGGTTGTTGTGCAAACCAGCTCTGTCAGGTGTTTTAGCGATGAGGATTACCGGAAAAAAGGAATTCCGGTGCAGGAAGATGTGTTGGATTGCGATGTGCTGATGGGGGTGAAAGAAGTTCCAATAAATGAATTAAATGCCGGGAAAATATACTTTTTCTTTTCGCATACCATTAAAATGCAGGATTACAACCGGAAGTTGCTGCAAACCATTCTTCAGAAAAAAATACAGTTGGTAGATTACGAAGTGCTGACCGACAAAAACGGATTCCGGATTATCGGGTTTGGCCGGTTTGCCGGACTTGTGGGCGCTTACAACGGTTTGCTTGCATTTGGACTTCGAAACCGCATTTTTGATTTAAAACCTGCCCACCAATGCGCCGGACTGGAAGAAATGTTGTATCAGTTGAATCTGGTGAATTTACCGCCTGTGAAAATAGCTTTTACCGGCGACGGTCGTGTTGCCAACGGTGTTTTGGAAGTGCTCGAATTCATGAAAATCCAGCGGCTCTTGCCAGAACAGTTTCTTGAAACTGAACAGCCGGAAAAACCGGTTTACACGCAGCTTTTACCGCAACATTATGCACGGCGAAAAGATGGAAGCGCATTTGATTTGCAGCACTTTTTCAAGCATCCGGGAATGTATGAAAATGCCTTTTTGCCTTTTACGCGGGTAACTGATTTACTGATTGCAGCGGCTTACTGGGACCCCAAAGCGCCGGTGCTGTTTACTGCCGACGATATGAAAGCACCGGATTTCCACATCAACGTAATTTCTGATATCACCTGCGACATTGAAGGTTCCATCCCTTCAACCAAACGGGCATCGACCATTGCCGAACCGTTTTACGATTACAATCCGGAAACGGGCGGCCTGGAACCTCCGTTTTCTTCCGAAACAAATGTTACGGTTCAGGCGGTGGATAATTTGCCCAATGAACTGCCCAAAGATGCCTCGCGCGATTTTGGCCGCAACCTGATTGACAAGGTTTTTCCATCGCTTTTTGGCGAAGATTCAGATGGTATTATTGAAAGGGCTTCGGTTACAAAAGAGGGCAAACTAACAGAGCGGTTTTTGTATTTGCAGGATTTTGTGGAAAGAAAATAACAATCATGCAATTTTTCGTTCTTTTTTAATGTTTTCGTAAGCCTGGTTTACCATTTGGAATTTGTCTTTTGCCGCTTTCTGAAAATCGTCACCCAAATGGCTCACTTTGTCGGGATGGAATTTCATGGCCATGCGGCGGTAAGCTTTTTTGAGTTCTTCGTTTGATGCGGTTGGCTCAATTTCCAGGATTTTGTAATCGGCGCCAACATTGCGCACAAACATGGCCTGTATGGATTCAAAATCACTGTTTCCAATGCCCATTTCTTTTGCAATGTTTTCAATTAACCGGCGTTCGTTATCGTCCACATGTCCATCGGCATTGGCAATGCCAAAAAGGAAGTGAAGTAATTGCAGGCGGGCAGAGTAGTTCATGTTTTGCCTGATTTGGCGGCAAACTTCGTTAACCGGAATGTTTTGTTTCAGCAGGTCGCGCAGCAACCTGATGGTTTCAGTGGCTGAAGCTTCCCCAAAATTCTGAACCATAAAATGTTTTACATAGTCCAGTTCCGATTTTAGCACTTTTCCGTCAGCTTTCATTACGGCTGACACCAAAACCAAAAGGCTCATTACATAACCTCCCGCAGTTGTCCTGCCCGAATACCCGGTGGTTCGTCCGGTTTGCATTTCAACACTGGTCCCGTCAATTAATGAGCCTACCATAAATCCGAAAATCGCACCGATAGGGCCGCCAACTGCCCAGCCCAATCCCCCGCCAATCCATTTACCAAATTTTCCCATGTTCTTTTAAATTTTTATCTATCTGAATAATTTCAGGAATTATCAAACTTTTATTGTCGTTCACCAGAATTCTACCGGCCAGTTTTTGTTTTTTTTCTTCGCTCCACTGTTTTTTCATGCGTTCGCGCACCATTTGTTCTGTAGCACGATCGCGAGCCACAACGCGTGCAATACGTTGTTCTTCGGGTGCAGAAACCAGAATGGTAAAATCCATCATTTTATAAAAACCGCTTTCGAATAAAATGGCTGCCTCGTGAATTATATAAAGAGCTTTTTTATGGATTTTCAGCCAGTTTTCAAACTCCTTACGAACAACCGGATGCACCAGTTCGTTCACCTGTGCCAGGTGAATTTCGTTGGTGAAAATTATGGAGGCAAGTTTTTTTCGGTCAAGCAAGTCATCTGGTGTGTAAATACCCTTTCCGAACAGGCGAATCAATCCCGCTTTAATTTCGGGATTTGAATTATAAAGTTTTTTGGCCACTGCATCGGCTTCGAAAACCGGAACACCGAGCATTTGAAAAATCCTGCAAACCGTTGATTTGCCACTGCCAATACCTCCTGTTATTCCAACGATTAAAGTCATTTTTGGAATTTTTACTTCATTCGGATTCAATTAAATACTCAATGGAGTTGGGTACTATTTTCATCAACTGAATATAGGCCCTGTTGGTTTCTACTGAAACTTCAAGGTGATTTTCGCCCGCCAGAGCCTGGTTATAGTCAACAGTTGCCGAAAAATCACGGGATGAAACCGCTTCATATTCACTTAACCCAACCATAACAGTAACCGTAATGTTTGGCGGAAAAAGTTTTAATTGAACATTTTCCGGCAAATGACTGATTTGCACCGGCAGGGAGATTTTCTTTTCCGTAAATTTTTCCACCGGAACAACAATTGTAATTTTTGCAGGAGAAATCCCGGTGTTTTTCGGATGTGCTACAAAAACAGTTCGTTGCATGCTTTTATCCAGGCTTTCAAAGGTTATTTTCTCTGTTTGTAAAACCATTATGGTATCGAGCACTGCCGCGGGCCCGGTAATTTCTATGGTGTCAGGTTTGGCTTCCACAATTCCTTTTAAATAAAACTGAGGTTTAAAGTTGAGTTCAACCTGCGGTAAAACAGGAACTTTTTTAGTGTTCAGGCTGTCGAAAACCAGTGAAATTGTTTGAGGAGAAATACGGTCAATCGTAATTTCCTTGCTCACCTGTGCTCCAATTCTTCGAATTAGATTTTCAGATGGCACCCTGTATTCATTATTGTAGCTCTCTAATGACTGGCTGATTGCAGACAAATCCAAAACAATAGGTGAAAAAGAAAAGGCCAGTTTATGCCTGAGCAAAGTAAATCCGTGGGCTTGTACATTTAATTCAAGTTTTGAGGGCGGATTATTGGCCAAAAACAAATTGTTGGGAGGATTAACATACTTCACAGAGTAAGTGAGGGAAGTAGCATAATTTTTTTCCATTGCATTTAAAAACCAAAGGGAGGCAGCAATGAGCAGGCAAACCGAAAATACAACTATGCGTTTATCATTTTTTAGCTTTTCCGGATTGAAGTAGCTTAGAATTTGCGAAATCTTTATATTCATGATTCATTTAAAATCACAAAATTAACGAATCATTTTCTGATAGTGGCTTTCCATCAATTTAATTATACTTCGTACGGGATAAAATATGCCAACTTAATTTTGTTGGTCCCGATCATTCGGGAGCAAAAGTGCAGTTGGCAAAAGGACTTGCTCCCGATTACTCGGGACCAATTGCTTTTTGCCAGCTTACATAAGTATATAAATTTATCCCGTTTTTAGTATATATCGTCCACAACCATAATTTTGCACGGCGCCAGTTTCATGTTAGCTCCGTCGCGGAATGTTTCCACACGGGTAATTTCGTCAAAATTAACTTTTACCTGGTTTAACTCTGCCTTCAACAGATTGATTTCTGTTTGCAGGTCCTTTTTATTTTTGAGTGTTTGTCATTTGTCATTTTTAATTTCCTGCGCTCCAGGTCAGGCGTAAGCCATTTAATCATAAAATAAAAAAAAATCAGATTGTTTATTCATCAGAATTTCTTATTATTGTATTGAGTTACATGCCCGTTTAACAAATGCAAAATCCATTAAGTTTTTGTGAAGATGATTGTGGTTTAAAGTGCTGTAAAATTTTTACAGTGGAGTTTTTTGAAATTATAACTGACAAGTACTAAAATAATATGTTTTACTTTTATAATTAAAACCATTATGCAACCTTCAACGTGTAAAATAGGACTCATCGAAAACTTTACTTTAATCAGTTCCAGCCTCAAAACAGAACTGGAAGCCATTGACGGATATGAAGTTGTTGCCACAGGTAAAAATGTGGATGACCTGACAAAACAAATGAACGGAGATGAGCCCGATATTATCCTGATTGATGTTTTGAATCGCCATAATGCAGGAATAAATACGGTAAAGGATGCGAAGAAAACATTTCCCGGCGTACCGTTAATATTAATTACTGCCCGCGAGTATTCCGAATGTTTTAAAGATTACATCGATTTTGGGGCCAAAGGTTTTGTTTATGCCGACGATTCTCCGGATGAATTAAATAAGGCCATTCAGGTTATTTGCAACGGGAAGGAATTTTTTAAAGAATACGTCACCAAATATTGGATAGACGCAGACAGCAAAACAATTAAAAAAAACAAAAGACGCAAATCGAAGGAAAATCCGCTTTCTCCGCGCGAAATTGAAATTATAAAACTTTTTTGCGATGGCCTAACCTACCGGGAAATTGCTGATAAATTGTTTATCAGCCACCGTACGGTGGAATCGCACAAAAACAATATCATGAAAAAGCTGAAATTGAAATCGAGGGCTGAAATGATAAAATATGCCACCCGGAATAATTACACGACAAATTAGTCTTTTATTTTTTACTTATGATTTTAAAAATACGTATTTTAACGGATGTATTTTAATATAAATCCAGCGTATCTTTCGCAACATAATTAATAATAAAAAAAACCAGTCTTATTTCCGCATTCACTACCCCGTAATGCAGGAATAAATAAACCAACCATATTGGGAAAATATCCCGGACTGCTTGTATTGAAGATGATTTGAGGATGTAAAAGAGTTAAGAAATTTATTGTTCCTTAAATCATTTAGTATGAACGACATTTTTATTGGCATCCCTGTTAAAAAGAACCTTACTGCATGGCGGCAATTTGTTCTTTTATTGCCTTTTCTTTTAGCCGGCAACGGCTGCACCCCGGCAGCGCAACAAAAAATAACAGTTTTAAATTTAAATAATTCTTCAACCTCAGGCGGCTGCCAAAAGGCAGTTGCCGGATTGATCTGATTCTATTAACTAATTTATAAAAAAACAACACAATGAAAAAAATCTACAAGACTTTACGAACAACCCGTGTGGCGCTGGTGGCGCTGCTGACGGGAATTTTTACATTATTATTACCTGAATTGGTAATTGCACAAGATTGCTATTGTGATGCAACTCCTTCACAAGACTTTGTGGTCAGCCGTGTATTTTTAGGTGATGCTTTTGAGATTGAATTGCCACCAGGTTATGAATGTGACCCGGATGATCCGAAAAGTGTATATATATATGCAGTATTAGAGCCAGCGGGTGGAGGTGTTACAAGATACTCGTTATCTATATGCTATGAATTGGAAACAACTTCTTATTATCTTGATGGTACAACTAATGTTGAATCGTCCTATTATAATAATTGTTTATATAATTTATCGCCAATTCCTGTTTCTGTGCCAATTCAGTTGCAAGAAATCAGTTGGACCTGTGGTGATCAACTTAAGCTAAAAAACATATTCATTACGGCCCAGACTAATGGCAACTCATGCTCATTTAGCACATTTAAAACATGTTATTCCAATCTTGAAGGATTTATAGTAGAGGCACCTTTGGTAGTTCAGTTCTCTGCCAAACAAGAATGTTTGGAAGGAAAATCTTTTCAGAGAGTGACCTACAAGAGTAATAGTATCGGGGGTACTTTGCCATACACTTCTTACTCATGGGATTTAGGTGATAAAACCGATTACACTATTGTAAGCGGAGGCTTGTATCAGAGCGAAGTAGTTGTCGATTATTTAAGCGCAGGTGATACTGATGTGAATTTTAGTGTTACAGATGGTAATGGAATAAGTAAAATCAGTGAGGATGCTCTGATTACAGTTGAGTCCTGTTTCCAATTTGTACCTGGAACTCTTACTGGCCAATTTGAATGTTCCGATACAGAAGATATTCAGAATTGGCTTGATAATGGAGGTAATACACAATACATTGGAGCATGCGAACCGGTAATCTGGTCTCATGATCCATATACTTTAAAAAATGGTTGCTCTGCATTTACTGGTGAAGCAATTGTGGTATTCACAGCTACTGATTATTGTGGTTTTCAATTAACAACAAATGTTGATTTGATTATTACCGATACGGAAGCTCCGACAGGAACGGCCCCAACAGGAGTTACCGGCGTGGATGTTTGCGCTGCCAATGCACAGGATGATTATCCGTTTGATGCTGCTGATGTGGCTGCAAACTATTCAGACAACTGCGGTGGTGAGGTTACGGTCAACCTGACCAACACCAGCCAGACCGGGGATAACTGTGGATGGACACTGGTTTACACCTACGAAGTGGTTGACGAATGCGGAAACAAACTTGAAGGGGAAACCATCACCCACACCGGCAAAGACCAGACTGCCCCGACAATCACCACCAAGGGCAACAAAACAGTTGATCCCGAAGAAGGAGAATGTGGCGCCTATGTTGCAGTTTCGGCTAAAGCAACCGATAATTGTGACCAGAATTTAACTCCTATTGGCACCCGGGATGACGGTGCAGAATTAGATGCATTGTTCCCGGTAGGCACCACAACCATTACCTGGAATGTATCGGATGACTGCAACAATCACGCTATTCCGGTTATACAAACTGTTACAGTAAATCCTATTCAGATTTGTGGCACATACAACGGTACTTTGTTTGCCAATACCAGTGTTAAAAAAGTTGGTAAAAAAACAGAAGAAGTGCCTGCAGAGATTGTGGTCAGTATTGCAATATCTGAAGATGAACTGGCTTGCGGAACTGATGAAATAGAGGTTTCATTTAAATTAGAGGCTGATGCAGGCGGTGTTAGCATTAACTCACTTGGTGATGTAACTTATTATTATGATTCAGAAATTAAGATTTATATCTTTTCTCAGAAATATTCAGTGGCTTTAGGTTCTAATTATTCTACCAGTATTACCGTTACATGGGAAATTAGTGGTGATGAATATACCAGTGAAGGTTGTGAAGAAAATGAAACTCTGGTAACAGTTTCAGCACCAACTGATGATTTTGTTACTGGTGGAGGATATATCATTCTGACGGAGGATGCTCAGGGAGAATATGGTGGTTCAGCCGGAACCAAAAACAATTTTGGATTCAATGTAAAATGGTTTAATAACTTCAAAAGGTTAAAAGGCAGCTTCAATACCATCTGGAGAATGGATGGCCGCCGGTTCCAGGCCAGGACCAACAGTGCTTCGGCATTGATTATAACAGAGCAAATAGACGGTGAGGGAAATCTGATTGGTTATCGTGCCGATATAATTTATACCAATGTAAATATTATTGAACTTTGCGATGACTGTACCTGGGGTACAGGAAATGGAACAGTAATTCTTACCATATACGATTGGGGCGAACCTGGTTCCAACTGGGTTCAGACACAACCCGACCAAATTGGGTTTGCCGTATTGGATAATAAACAAAATCTTATCCATTCAACCAATTTGTTTGATTACAATGGCAATCCGGATAAAATTGTATTGCAATACCTTGATGGTGGAAACATTCAGGTACATGCAAAACCAACCAACCAGGAAAACAAATCAGCAGAAATTTCAACTGGTTCAGACCTTGTTCTTGTAAACAGCGAACTGAAAGTTTACCCGAACCCGTTCAGCGATAAAGTGGTGTTTGAGTTTGTGGCTGCAGAAGATGCACGCGCACGGCTCGAAATTACCAACATCCTGGGCCAGCGGGTAGCTGTACTGATGGATCAGCACGTTCAAAAAGGCGTTCTTAACCGCGTGGAATACGAACCGGTGGATGTCATTTTACAAATGCTGATTTACCGGTTATTACTGGATGACAACATTCAAACCGGAAGAATTATTTATAAAAAAGAATAAACAGGAATGAGAAACCAACCAGTTTTGGGGGTTCATCATTGAGGTGTTGTTTTGAGGGAGAGATTTCTTTTTTAACCAGCAAAGGGGCCGGCCCGAAGTGGCCGGCCCCTTTTGTTATTTTGCAATGGTCTGGTACAAAATGAATAAATGAGGTTACGGTTTTTTTTGGGATACCTGGGTACCAATTCCTCACGATTTTTGAAACGAACATTATAAAGAATAACTTCAAGGCAGCAGGTGCAGCGTACCCCGGAAAACAAAAATCAAAAAACAAACATCAAATTTCAAAAACCAAATTACAAAAGCGGAAGGGATGCCTATGGCATAAGCTCATCCATTGGGATGCCTGCAGCACAAATTTGAAAAAACAAAATCATAAACAGTCTCTTATTGTATGGATACGCTTTAACTGGTTGACAATACAAACATAGTTTCGTTTCATTCCGGCTGCAAATCATGTAACCCTTATGCCCCCTTTCTTTCTGCGCATCCGTTACAGGGAAAGAGATTTCGCACTTTATTAACAATGCAAAGTTTATTTCTGTACCATTTTTTCGAATTGGTGAATAAAAACATGTTCCTGAATAACAGTTTTTTGTAAAAAAATCTTTAGCTTGTGGGTACTTTTTGTTTGATGGCTGATTGGTTTCCAATACCCCTTGTAATTAAATAAACAACTGTAACATGAAAAAAATGTTTTTTTTAACTGCAATGGCAATGTTGATTACAGGTTCTGTATTTTGGGGTTGCAATAAAGAAGAAGTACTGGAGCTGTTTGAAAATGAGGAGGTTATGTTAAAAAGCGCAGCAATTGGCGCGGAAAATGAGTGTCTTCCTGTCAGTTATTCCCTGGTCACCCAAAAGAATTGGGAAGTTGGTCAGATTATTGTTTCCAATGATGAATATGATCTGACGGTTATATTCACCGGAAACGAACTGGCTGTTTCCGAATTACAACTCTGGGTTGGAAAAAAAGCTTTAAAAGTCCCGATGAACAGGCAGGGCATCCCTGTTCCCGGGAAATTTCCCTGGAAGGCATCTGATTATACTACCTTCCAAATTCCGCTGTCCGGGTTATTTAAATTACTTCCCGGAGAATCTTACGACGGCAAAAATGTATATATTTTTGCACATGTTGAGTTTGAAGAGTCCGAAATAAATAGCAATGATAGCATGTCGGCCTGGAGCGAAGGCATGCCTTTCGGAACTAAGCGCTGGGGTTCGTACAGTGTTTACACGGTTTGTGCCCGGCAAAAAGGGTGTTCCCCGCATAAGGCTTTAGGAGGAAATACTTTAGATGAAGGTGTTTATTATTATGATAATACCAGCATAGGCGGAGGCAGCCAAAATATTTATGCCGATAACGAAAAAGTTGCCGGGACTGTCCGATATAACTCCGGAACAATATCGTTTTCCTTTAACCAGGAGTGGATGTTTCCGGCTTTGTTGCCGTCTGCACCTTCGGTTGTGGTTTATGGTTACACTGATTTGCCAGGTGTAGAGCCGGACCTTGTTTTTGAAGGTGAACCTACATTCAATCAGGAATTAATTACCGTAGATGTTGCTTTTTACAATTATTACAAAATAGAACTAAATCTGCAGGAGTGTTACTGATTTTTAAACATGGGATGGAATAAAATTTTCACCATTTCACGTGTTGTGATACGTTTCTAAAGTAAAAACGGCATAAATTTATACATTTATGTAAGTTGGCAAAAAGCAATTGGTCTCGAGTAATCAACGATTTTTTAAATGGTATTCATTTTAGTGAATGTGTTATGTAATTCATTTATTTATAGTTGATTAATAATGCTTTCAATGAATTTAAATTTGGCGGCAATTTTTCATTATTAATGCGAATCAAGGGTTGAACCCACTTCGGGGTTCTTCTCATATCCACTTCATTACCGCGGGTTTTACCCGTGGCTATTATTGTTTAATCCCTTTCGGGATAAAGAGATGTCCGAAGGACATTAACAACAATAGCCCCGTGCGAAGCTCGGGGAAGGCAATAGGACGTAAGGACACAACCCCGAAGTGGGTTGAACTATTGATAATCAGCTAATATTAACTTGATTCGCATTATTACTAAGTCCCCACGATTTTTAAAACGAACTTCAAAAAGAATAACTTCAGGGAAGCAGGTGCAGCGCACCCTAATATTTGTAGATTGAGAATTGAAGGATCCCATGAAGGTGCAGCGCACCGCAATATCTCTTGTGTTGCGGTGCGCTGCACCTTTATTTTACATCAATAGCATTTTTTCTACAAATATTATCGCGACGCTGTCGCTTTCTGTTTTAGTTATATAGTAGGTTTGATAAAATAAAATAAGGGTTATTAAAAGACATAAAAATCTTATTTTCAAAGCATTAGCCTTAGTGGAAAATTTACACATTTGATTTTTACCTCTTATGTAACTTCTTTTTTTAAGCAGCCTCAAGAAGGGCAATTTTCTTCTTTAATTGATTTATTTTCATAGCCTTGTATCTTTGTTGATACTCTTCTAAAGCTTTA
>JAHYIT010000148.1 GCA_019429205.1 Mariniphaga sp.
AGAAACGTATAAAAAATTGTGCATATCAACCCTGCAATCCGGCAAAACGCTGTGAATGGGAAAATTATGCCCTTTCCTCTAATAAAATATCATGGATTAGAATTTTTTGCTAATTTAGGAATTGCTGACTTTCGCCCAGCCGTTCGTCGAATACAAAATTTTTCCCGATAAATTTCGATTCGAGTTTGGCTTTTTTTATCTGCCGGGCATATTCCAGCACCCCGCCATGCAGTTGATTCACATCTTCAAATCCCTGATTTTTCAGATATGCACTGGCTTTTTCGCAGCGGATGCCGCCGGTGCAATATAGTAGTATTTTCTTATCCTTTTTATCGTGCAGCAAGTTGGTTGCTATTTCCAGTTCTTCGCGGAAAGTATCCGCTTCGGGACAAATGGCGCCTTCAAAACGCCCGATTTCGCTTTCGTAATAGTTTCGCATGTCAACCACCACCGTGTTTTTCTGCCCGATGAGGTTGTGGAATTCCAGTCCGCTGAGGTGTTTGCCCACGTTGGTCACATCGTAGGAGCCATCGTCCAGGCCGTCAGCCACCAGTTTGGGACGCACTTTTATGGTGAGTTTGTAAAACGATTTTCCGTCGTCCTCAATGGCATATTTGATGGGAATGTCTTTCAGAATCTCATGTTTTTCGAGTGTTTTCAGAAAAGTATCGAAGTGATGTTCAGGAACGCTCATTTGCGCGTTAATGCCTTCGCGGGCCACATAAATGCGCCCGAAACAATCCAGTGCAAACCAGTCGCGGTAAATTTTGTCGCGAAATTCCTGCGGATTTTCCAGAAAAAAATACCGGTAAAACGAAATGGTTTTACGGCTGAAAGTTTCTTTCATCAACCATTCTTTCAGTTCGTCCCTGTTTATTTTATTGTGTAACTGCATGGTTTCAATACAAAAAATTGCGCCGCAAAAATAGGGAATTCAGAAATAAGGACAAAACGGTATTTTATTTTAGGGTTTAAACAAAAAACCCGGATAAGATTACCCGGGTCATATTTTTTTTAAAGTTTTGGTTATCTGTGAATAATCGGATCAGGATTTCCATCAGGATCTCCAATTACAGTACCACTTGTTTTTGCAGAACCAAGTAAAAGAACTCCGGCGGCGTGTGGCGCTGCCATGGAAGTTCCGCTGATTGTATTGTAGCCGCCATCCTTCCAAGTTGATTTTATGCTTACTCCCGGGGCACAGTAGTCTATTGGCGGATTACCCCAATTTGACCAGGAAGCAAAAATATCAGAACTATTCATGGCTGAAATAGTATAAATGTTATTCCCATTTACTCTTGCCGGCGAATGATTATTGGCGTCGTCGCTTTCATTTCCGGCAGCCAAGACAAATTTGCATGTTGAAGATGCACTTAACACTGCATTATCCAATGTTTTGGAAACTCCTCCTCCTAAACTCATATTGGCTACATCTCCTGAGGAAGCCTTCTCGGCAACATAATCAACCCCTCCTATAACACCTGAAATTGATCCACTTCCTCTTCTGTCCAGCACTCTGACTGAAACCACAGAAGCTCCAGCAGCCACGCCTACAACTCCAATTTCATTGTCTATGGCAGCAATAGTTCCGGCAACATGAGTACCGTGTCCATTCTGGTCATCCGGTGTTGTTCGAAGAATAAATGTTACACTCCTATTTAAATCTACATTTAAATCAGGATGATCAAGGTCAATTCCCGTGTCAATAACCCATGCAACTTTTCCAGTTCCGTCAACTGGTCCTCCAACGCGTGCAATACCCCAGGGTGTTTCCTCTGCGGGAGGTGTTGGTGCTGGTTTTGTTGGTTTTGCTTCTGGTTTAACATATGGTAACACAAGTGTTATCATCTGGTCTTCTTCAATGTATTTTACCGAAGGATCGTTCTCCAGTTTTTTCAACTGCCCCGGCGGAAATTTTACAGAGAAGCCTTTGATGGCGGTTCCGTAAACAAAACCCAGTTCGCCATCTGCAATACCGGTTCGTTTCATCACTTTTTCGGCAGCTTTTTGTGCGGCCTGCTGTCTTTTTTCGTACCCTTTCAGGTTCGAGAGTTCTGTATTCAGTTCTGCATCGTTCAGAACAACGATATAGCTTATTTTTCCATTCTGAGCTGATTTAAGCTCAACGTCGTCCAAGGTTTGCTCCTCAACCAGTGGTTCGTTACATGCCTGTATGAATCCAATCAGCAGAACAAATACAAATAATTTTTGCAGTAGAGTTTTCATTTTATAGAATTTAATTATTGATTTAACCACTGCAATATCTGAATAAATTCTAAGAATTAAAATGCCTTTAGTTATTATTTGTAATTTAAATGCCCTGATTAGTTGCAAATTGTTTTGTTGCCAGGGGTGGGATCATTTCCCCGTTCGTTTATAGAAAGCATTGTTTTCAATTAATTTTAATTGTTTATTTTTCGATTTTTAATTTAATGATAATGGCAGATTCTCAAAATAAATTCTATACCTCCATCTCGAAATATTACTCGGAGATATTCCCGTACAATCCGGCACAACTTCAATTTGTTAAAAGACATGCCATTGATGTAACCGGGCAGCAAATTCTGGATATTGGCTGCGCCACCGGCGAACTGGCTTTTCAACTGGCTAAATCGGGCGCTGTTGTTACCGGAATTGATTTGAACGAAGATTTGCTGCAACAGGCAAAGGCCGGAAAGATGCATCCAAAACTAACTTTTCAAAAAGGCGACATGCTGGAGCTGAAAAGCAATTTTCAATCCGAAACCTTTGATAAGGTGCTTTGTTTTGGAAACACACTGGTTCACCTGACGTCTCATAAACTCATTTTGGACATGTTGCGCGGAGTTAACACTGTTTTGAAACCGGGCGGTTTTTTTCTGTTGCAAATCCTGAATTACGATTACATTCTTTCGGAACCGGTTACCGAACTTCCGTTGATTGAAACCGAAAATATCAAATTTGTTCGCCATTATGCTATGGAAGAAAACAATCCGGTGATTTCTTTTCAAACTGAACTGCATTTAAAAAAAGAAGGGGAAGTAATTTTTAACGAAACACCGCTGCTTGCCTTAAAAAGTGGGGAACTGAAAAATTTGTTATTGGAAGCCGGTATTGTGGATGTCGGGTTTTACGCCAATTTTAAAAAGGAACCTTTCGGCGGAAAACACATTCCTTTGGTTGCAAAGGCGGTAAAACCTGTTTAACCTCTGAATTCGCTGGGACTTTTTCCCGTTTTCTGTTTAAACATCCGGCTGAAATAGTGGATAGACTCGAAACCCAGTTCGTAGCTGATTTCTTTTACCGAAAGATCGGTGCTGAGCAGTATTTCCTTTGCCCTCATTATTTTTAGCTGAAGACAGTACTGGCGGGGCGACAATCCGGTATAATTTTTAAACATCCGGCGAAACCACGAGTAACCGATGTTGTTTTCTTTTGCAAATTCTTCAAGATTGAAATTTTTCCCCACGTCACTGCGCATTTTAAAGCGGGCCTCTTCAATTACTTCTGCAATTTTTTTTCCTGAAAACTCTTTTTGTTTTTCGAAAGCCACCAGGTAACCTAATAATTTTATAATCAAACCCGATGCAATATGTTGAAACCCGGGTTGCTCTTTTTCTACCAAATAAAAAATTTTCAGAAAAGTATCGAGTATTTCTTCACGCTCACCAATTTGTATAACAGGCTGTTCTGGTGAAAAAAGCCGGTGCTGCATAAATTTTTCTGCCGCCTTTCCGCTAAAACCGATGTAGTTTTCAGTCCAGCCGGTTTGAAAATCAGGTTTGTAACGGTGCCACATTCCAGGCAAAATAACCAGCAGGCTTCCGGCTTTCACGGGGAAACTTCCTGCTTTGTTTTCATATATTCCTTCCCCTTCAGTAATGTAATTGAGTTGAAATTCCTGTAACTCCCGGCCCTGCTCCCAGGTAAAATAATAGCCGGAGGGATGTTCCTTCGGCGGGTATTCAGTTTTCGGAGGAATGGTTATTGACCCTGCCGTGTTCAGGAAAATTCCCCAGTCCACGTCTTCTGTGCCTGTAGTAAGGTATTTAATAAACTGATTCATTTCAAAGTGTCAAAAAATACAAACAGCAAATCATTTTGTGCATTGAATCTGCATGTTTCATTGTTTAGCTTTACCGGAAATTAAAATCAAAAATAGCAAATTCATTTGTAAAAACTTTAAAAATCTGAAAAATGCAGGCAATTCTTGGAATTCTTTTTCACTCTTTAGGAGGTGCGTCATCAGGAAGTTGGTATATGCCATATAATCTGGTAAAAAAGTGGCGATGGGAGATATACTGGATTACCGGAGGTTTCTTTTCATGGTTAATTATGCCCTATATTGCAACAGCGCTAACCTCTCCCGGGTGGCAGGATATTTTATTGGCTACCGATTCTTCTACCATTCGCCTGACGTATTTTCTTGGTGTGCTTTGGGGAGTTGGCGGGCTAACGTATGGTTTGGGTATTCGTTATTTGGGCATGTCGCTGGGAAATTCGGTTTTGCTTGGAATTACTTCTTTGGTGGGGTCTTTGGGTTTACCCATTCTCCGCAACGTGGGCAATTTGGGTGAAATTCTTCCGGCGGGTGATTCCTTTACTGATTTGTTTGCAACCACCAGCGGACGAATCATTTTATTCGGGATTGTTGTTTTGATGATTGGCATTGTGTTAAGCGGCAAAGCAGGCTTGATGAAAGACAGAGAATTGGCCAATGTGAAAGAGGGTGTTAACAGTGAATTTAAACTGACTACAGGCTTAATAATTGCGGTGATTTCTGGTGTTTTGAGCGCTTTTTTCAGCTTTGGTATCGACGCCGGAAAAGAGATGGGAGAATCTGTTCGGGCCATTGCGGTTTCCAATAATTTTGCTTTTGTGAGCGATGGCAAATATTTGTTTGAGAACAACATCATCTTTTTGGTCATTCTTTGGGGCGGTTTAACAACCAATCTGATTTGGTCGGTTGCCCTGATTCTGAAAAATAAAACCGGAGGCGATTTTGTTGATACAAAAACCCCGTTATTAAAAAATTACCTGTTTTGTGCCCTGGCCGGAACTACCTGGTTCCTGCAATTCTTTTTTTATGGAATGGGAGAAACTAAAATTGGCAGTGGCGCCAGCTCGTGGATTTTGCACATGTCCACCATTATTCTTACTGCTAATTTTTGGGGATTTTGGCGTAAGGAATGGGCAGGCGTTTCAAAAAAGACACTTGCCACCATTTATTGGGGTATTGGGTTGATTCTGTTATCTGTAATTATTATGGGCGTTTCCAAAGCTGAGATTTTCAATTAAAACCGTTTAACCATGCAACGAGTAGCTTTTAAAATGTACCTCAACGAAGGGCAAAAAGAAGAATACAAAAAACGGCACGACCAAATCTGGCCCGAGCTGAAGAAGCTTTTAAAAGAAGCCGGAGTTTTTGAATATTCCATTTTTTTGGATGAGGAAACCAACACGTTGTTTGCCTTTCAGAAAGTGAGCGGCGAGGGCAGCTCTCAGGATTTGGGACAGACCGAAATTGTAAAAAAGTGGTGGAAATTTATGGCAGATATCATGAAAACAAACCCGGATAATTCTCCGGTATCTGTACCTTTGGAAGAGGTTTTTTATTTGCAATAACAAAGTTTTAACTAAAACAATACAATTATGAAACGAATAATTCATTGGGTAAAAAGTTTAACTTTTGGGTTAATTCTCAGTAGTTTAGGTTTTTCTGTTTCCGGAAATACCTGGATTCAGGAACTGGTTTGTGAATACCACGCCAATCCGGTTGGAATCGATGTTCAAAAACCGCGGTTAAGCTGGAAGATTTTTTCTGACCAGAAAAATGTTATGCAAAGTGCTTACGAAATCAGGGTAGCTGATTCTCCAGCAAATCTGAACCGGAAAAACCGGCTGATTTGGGAATCGGGGAAAGTAAACAGCAGCCAGTCGGTAAATGTGGAATACCAGGGACCTAAAATTGAACCGATGCAGCGCGTTTACTGGCAGGTTCGCGTTTGGGACAATCAAAACAAGGCTACAAAATGGAGTGAGCCTGCATATTGGGAAATGGGTCTCACCCAGTCTGAACTTTGGACAGCTTCCTGGATAACCATGGAAAACGAAAAAGAAATGGAAGGTTCAAAACCAAGCCACTATTTGCGGAAGGAATTTTCCACTTCCAAAAAAATAAATTCAGCAAGGGTTTATGTTTCTGCGCTGGGATTGTATGAACTTTACCTGAACGGAAAAAAAGTTGGCGACGAGTTGTTTACTCCGGGATGGACGAGCTATAAAAATCGTATTCAATATCAAACTTACGATGTTACCTCCATGTTAAAATCTGAAAATACGCTCGGCGCCATTTTGGGCGATGGCTGGTTCCGCGGAAATATCGGATTCAGAAATCAGCGTGATTATTACGGCGATAAGCTGGCACTAATTGCCCAGCTTCACATTACTTATTCTGATGGCACAACCGAAACTGTTGGCACCGACGAAAGCTGGAAAGCAACAACCGGGCC
Source organism: Mariniphaga sp. (assembly GCA_019429205.1). GTDB lineage: Bacteria > Bacteroidota > Bacteroidia > Bacteroidales > Prolixibacteraceae > Mariniphaga. The sequence continues at coordinate 6,492 of JAHYIT010000148.1, forward strand.
TATCATTTTTTCAGATATTTACAATGGTGAAACTTATGATGCACGATTGGAAATGCAGGGTTGGGCAACTACTTCTTTCGACGACAGCAACTGGGGAACTGTAGCCAAATTGGATCATCCGAAAGATATTCTGATTGCCCCACAGGGAGTGCCTGTTAAAGCTGTGGAAGAAATATCTCCCATCGAAATTTTAACCACGCCAAAAGGTGAAACGGTTTTCGATATGGGCCAGAATATGGTGGGCTGGGTGCGCTTAAAAGTAAAAGGCAACAGGGGCGATGCGGTTACGCTTAAGTTTGCCGAGGTGCTGGATAAGGAAGGCAACTTCTACATTGAAAACCTGCGTGCCGCCAAAGCAACCGATGTGTATATTCTGAAAGGCGATGGGGAAGAAATTTATGAGCCCCGCTTTACTTTTCATGGGTTCAGGTATGTGAAAATTGAAGATTTTCCCGGAACACCGCAACTGGATAACATTACCGGAGTTGTAATTTATTCCGACATGGAACCGACGGGAACTTTTGCCTGTTCCGAACCATTAATAAATCAGTTACAACATAACATACAATGGGGCCAGAAAGGAAATTTCCTCGATGTGCCAACAGACTGTCCGCAACGCGATGAACGGCTTGGCTGGACCGGCGACGCTCAGGTGTTTGTTTCAACTTCAACTTTTAATTTTAACGTAGCTTCCTTTTTTACCAAATGGATGAAGGATGTGGCCGCCGATCAGGGACCGGACGGTAAGGTCAATCATGTGGTTCCCGATGTGTTGAACGGAGCCGGTGGTTCAGCCGCATGGGCCGATGCAGCAATTATCATTCCGTGGCAAATGTATCTGGCATACGGCGACAAGCGGATGCTGGAAGTGCAGTACCCAAGTATGGTGGGTTGGGTAAATTACATGAAAAACAGGGCCGGAGATGATTACCTCTGGATTGGCGACACCCATTATGGCGACTGGCTGGCTTTTGCAACTACCCGTTCCGATTATCCCGGTGCAACTACCGAAAAAGATTTGATTGCGACCGCATATTATGCCCAATCAACCAAAACGCTGGCAGATATTGCACAGATTTTAGGAAAAACCGACGATGCCGAAAAGTATTCAAACCTTTCTGAAAAAGTGAAGGAAGCTTTTATTAATGAATTTGTCACTCCTGCCGGAAGGTTGGTTTCCCACACACAAACTGCTTATTCGCTGGCGCTGGCATTCAACCTGCTTCCTGAAAATCTCATTCCCAAAGCTGCTGAATATCTGGCTGGTGATGTGGATAAATTTAAACACCTAACCACCGGTTTTGTGGGAACCCCGTTGCTTTGCAAAACACTTTCAAACCATGGATATGAGGATTTGGCATTTATGCTTCTGAACCGGAAAGAATATCCGTCGTGGCTGTACCCGGTTACGCAGGGAGCAACCACAATATGGGAACGCTGGGACGGCCAGAAACCGGACGGCACGTTCCAAAATGCAGGAATGAACAGCTTTAATCATTATGCTTATGGAGCCATTGGCGAGTGGCTTTACAATTACGTGGCCGGAATTCAAATCGATTCGGATAACCCCGGGTATAAACATTTTTTTCTTGCTCCGCATCCCGGTGGTGGTCTGACCCATGCCAAAGCAGAATTTAAATCGATGTACGGAAACATTAAATCGGACTGGAAAGTAGAAGGAGACCAAATGGTTTATGACGTAACGATTCCGGCTAATACAACTGCAACAGTTACGCTTCCGGCTGCATCGTCCGAAAAGATTTTGCTGAATGATTCGCCATTAAAAAATGATGCACAACAAAACGATGAAGGAGTAACTCTGAAACTGGGTTCAGGAGAATACAGGTTTAGTTACCTCATGTAAAACATAAAGATTTTTAAGAATATGAACACAGATAGAATTGAAAAAGCTTACCAACTGGCCAAAGAACAGTATTCTGCCATTGGTGTGGATACGGAAAAGGCCGTTGAGAAAATGAAAGACGTGGTAATCAGTCTGCATTGCTGGCAAACCGATGATGTGGGCGGGTTTGAAAAACCGGATGCCGCGCTGTCGGGCGGCGGGATTCAGGCCACCGGGAATTACCCGGGCAAAGCCAAAACCATCGGCCAAATGCGTGCCGACCTGGAAAAAGTGATGCAACTGTTACCGGGAAAACAGCGGCTGAATTTGCACGCCATTTACGGTGAGTTTGGCGGAAAACTTATTGACCGCGATGAAATTGGAGTGGAACAGTTTCAGGGGTGGATTGACTGGGCCAAAGCGCAGGGAATCGGTCTCGATTTTAACGGGACTTTCTTTTCGCATCCCAAAGCCGACAGCGGGTTTACGCTTTCTTCAAAAGATGAAGGCATCCGGAAGTTTTGGGTGGAACACATGAAACGCTGCCGCGAAATTGGCGCTGAAATGGGAAAACAACTGGGAACTCCGTGTGTGCACAACACCTGGATTCCCGATGGTTCAAAAGATGTTCCGGTTGATCGCAATGGTTACCGCTCGCAGTTGAAAAAATCACTTGATGAAGGTTTTGCCAAAGAATTTTCCAAAGAATTTCTGAAAGATGCGGTGGAAAGTAAACTGTTTGGTATTGGAGCCGAATCAATGACCGTGGGTTCGCACGATTTTTACCTGGGGTATGCCATCAAAAACAGCAAATTGATTTGCCTCGATAACGGCCATTTTCATCCGACTGAACAGGTGGGTGACAAAATTTCGTCGTGCCTGCAGTTTGTGGATGAAGTGTTGCTGCATGTTACCCGTCCGGTTCGCTGGGATTCGGACCACGTTGTTACATTGAACGAAGAAGTTCAGTTAATCGCTTCGGAAATTGCCCGCAATAATTTCTTCAGCCGCGTGAATGTTGGCCTTGACTTTTTCGATGCTTCCATCAACCGGATTGGCGCTTATGTGATTGGAACACGCGCTGCACAAAAAGCCTTTTTAATTGCGCTGCTCGAGCCAACTTCAGATTTGGTTAAACTGGAAGAAGAAGGAAAATACTTTGAGCGGCTGGCCATGCTCGAAGAGTTAAAAACCAAACCTTTCGGCGCCGTGTGGGATTATTACTGCCTGGTAAACGATGTTCCCGCCGGCGAAGGATACATCGCGGAAATTCTGCAGTACGAGAAGGAAGTATTGAGCAAACGATAATTTTTATTCGGTATTTAAAATAAACCTTCAAGGTTTCCAAAACCTTGAAGGTTTGATTATTTCTATCCGCTATTTTCAACTTACTGTACCTCCGAAATTTTCACTGTCCAGGCCAGTCCGCATGGCGGATTTTTACGAATTCTTTCCGGAATGTAAATTTTGACTCCTTCATCCGTGTTTTCCCATTTCAGGTTTCCTTTGACGCCCAGCATGCTGAGTTTTGCATTGTTTGCCGCGAAAATGCCTTTTACGGTGAATGATTCCGGTAATCCTGCGGTGAGCTTTTCACTTCCAGTGAGATGCTCACTATCTGTTTCAAGGTAAATAGCATAAACCTCTTTCGTCTCTTTTTTCTGTGTCAGGCAAATATTATCGGTTTTGTATGGTTCAATAGCTCGTGTGGAATAAATTGCTTCCCCGTTTACGTTAATCCAGTCGCCCATGGCTGCCAGCAGGGTGTAGGCTTCTTCCGGCCATGTTCCGTCGGGGCCCGGACCAATATTATACAAAAGATTACCGCCTTTGGCCACAATGTCAACCAGCATGTGAATGGCTTGTTTGGGCGTCATAAACTGCGGGTTGGGCACCCACGACCAGCCGCCGCCGGCAATAATGCACGATTCCCACGGGTAGGGTAGCTGCGTTTCAGGAACGCGGTTTTCGGGTGTCAGGTAGTTTTGGTTGGGGCCGCGCACTGCCCGGTCAACCACAATCAGTCCGGGTTGTTTTTCGCGCGCTTTGGCTGCCAGTTCATCCATCCGGATATCCTGGTTCACCGTCCGGTTTTTGATGAAGCCCGAAGGTGTGCCTTCAGCTTTGGCAGCATACGACTGTTCAATTACTGAAGCCGGTTTTTCAGCCACCCAGCCACCGTCAAGCCACAAAATGTCCACTTTTCCGTAATCGGTCATCAGTTCCATAATCTGGTTGTGGGTAAATTCCACAAACTTTTCCCATTTTTCGGGGTAAAGTTCCGGGTCGTAGTTCACATTCCGGTCAAGCGGCGGAAATTTCGGGTCCCAGTAATAGGGGCTGTTCCAGTCGGGTTTGGAAAAATAGGCGCCTGCCCACAAACCTTCGGCCCGAAAAGCGTCGAAAATCTCTTTGGTAACGTTTGCGCGCGGATTTACACTGAACGGTGATTCATTATCGGTGATTTTGTAATCGGTGTATTTCGAATCGAACATACTG
>JAHYIT010000149.1 GCA_019429205.1 Mariniphaga sp.
AACCCATGAAAGCAACAAGGTAATTAACATTAACATGGCGAACAGTGTTACCGGTTGAGGCAGCTTATTCCCAATTACTTCCACCTTATCAAGCATTCGCTTAAAAAAATCTCCCTTGTTTTTTTCTTTTTTAGCCATCAGAAATCATTTAAAAAGATATATTCAGAATTCGTATCCGGAATAAATCCGTTAACAAAAAATTCAGATTGAGGTTGAAAAACCTGAAGGATTCGCAAAAAACAATATTTTTCTGAAGGGGCAAAACAAACCATCAATAATCAGTGGAAAAAAGTTTACAATCCTTATATTTGAAAATCTTTCAACAAAAAAAGGTCATTATGAAATTCAAAAACCTTACAGGTAATTCAATCCTTGCACTTGCAGCTATCACAACTTTATCACTTTCAGGATGCCAGGAAAAAATTCCTGAAGAACTGCCTAACATTTTGTGGCTCACCAGCGAAGACAACAGTCCGCTGCTGGGTTGTTACGGCGATGAATTTGCCACTACCCCAAATCTCGATAATCTGGCCTCAGAAGGATTTTTATACACACATGCTTATGCCAATGCGCCGGTTTGTGCCCCGGCACGGAATACCATAATCACAGGAATTTATTCCAGTTCGGGCGGTAACCAGCACATGCGCAGCTACTACCCCAAATCGGAGGTGGTGAAAACCTATCCGGAATTTTTGCGCGAAGCCGGATACTACTGTACCAACAATGTAAAAACCGATTACAATACAGAATCCATAGATCCGAACCTGATTTGGGATGAAAGCAGCCGCGACGCTCATTATAAAAACCGGGCGCCGGGGCAACCATTTTTTGCCGTTTTCAACACAACAATCTCACACGAAAGTTCCCTGCACGATTCCATACCGGATGAGCAGCTCCGGCACAGCCCCAATGAAGTTCCCATTCCTCCGCACCACCCGGCCACACCGGCCATGAAACACGATTGGGCACAATATTACGATAAGGTAGAAGACATGGATGCCTGGATTGGGGGAAAGCTTCAAGAGTTGGAGGATGCCGGTTTGGCCGAAAATACCATTGTGTTTTATTATGGCGACCATGGTGGCGTTTTGGCCCGCAGCAAACGCTATGTTTACGAAACCGGAACCCACGTGCCGTTTATTGTTCGTATTCCCGAAAAATACAAATACCTGTTCCCAGAAAAAGAACCTGGAACCAAAGTTAGCCGGCTGATAAGTTTTGTGGATTTGGCCCCTACCCTGCTCAGCATTGCAGGTATTGAAATTCCTGATTTTATGCAGGGAAGCGCTTTCCTGGGCAAACAAAAAACCGAAGACCCGCAGTATGCTTACATGTTCAGGGGAAGAATGGATGAACGCTACGACATGAGCCGGGCCGTGCGCGACCAAAAATTCCGGTACATCCGCAATTATATGCCATACCGCATTTACGGTCAGCACCTGGAATATTTGTGGCGGGCGCCGTCTATCCGGTCGTGGGAGCAGGCTTACCTGAACGGTGAATGTAATGCAACGCAAAGTATTTTTTGGGAAACCAAACCGGTTGAAGAATTATACGACACAGAAAATGATCCGTGGGAAATTAACAATCTTGCCGGGGAACCGGCATACGCTGAGGTTTTGGAAAGAATGCGTGCTGCAAATCGCGACTGGGTGAGCCGGATAAAAGATACCGGTTTTATTCCCGAGGCCGACCGTTTGGACCGGGCGGGAGAAACTCCCATGTACGATTACATGCGCTCGGGCAATATCGATTTGGAAGCCATTATTGACGCTGCCGAAATTGCCACACTGGGAGAAGCTGAAAATCTAACCACACTGCAATCTTACCTGAAAAACGATGAAAGTGCCATTCGTTTCTGGGGGGCAACCGGTTTACTTATTTTGGGTAACGAGGCTGCTCCGGCCAAAGGCGATTTAATGACTTTACTGAATGATGAATCTGACAATGTAGTTACCATAGCTGCAGAGGCTCTTTATAATTTAGGTGAAAAAGAAGCTGCAAAAATGGCATTGCTTTCTGTACTGGAAAATCCCAATGAATTTGCACGGTGCCACGCATTAAATGCCATCGACTGCATAGAAGAAAAAAGCCCGGAAATAATAAACAGTGTGATAAACATGATTAAAACTTCACCTGAAATGACCCGAAACCGTTACGACTTGCGGGCTGCCAGATGGCTGGTGGAAAAATGGGGACTGAATCCGGCAGATTACGAATTTGAATTCGACTGGTGATTCTGACCGTTCCATTTGACTTGAAGTCATGCTATCACTTTTTGAACGAGTCATTCTACCAATCGTCGTAAACCGTAAAAACCAGGTTCTTTATACTGTTTTCATCATTTCTGAAACAATTCTGAATATTTTTCGGATTCAGGAAAATCTGACTCTGGTTTTTTATTCCCGGGATTGCCTCATAAATACCAAATCGGACTTCCAAACTTTTTAAATGGATAATATCGCTAATTTAGACTGAATTAAAATTTAGTCACAAAAACAAGTTGATTCCTTTATTCAAATTGATTTTTTTTAACAATTACGGCAACAGATTATTATATAATTTGCTGATAATAAATTAGTTTATCTAATTTTAGAATAATCAAAAGGGCAATTATGAGGCTAATTTTTTTTTTTAGCAGTACCAATTTATCCTGTAATATTTGAGGAAATACCGAATATGGTTATATTTAACGGTTTTTTGTAATTAAGAATAAATAGGAATACATAGTACCTATCCAATTAAAACTTTTATTTGTTATGGAAAAGAATTCGAACAAAAGTGCTGTATCAAGAAGAGCTTTCCTTGGTACAACGGCTGCAGCAGCAGCAGGTTTAACCATTGTCCCGAGCCACGTTGTGGCCGGACTGGGGCACAAAGCTCCAAGTGACAAACTCAACGTTGTTGGCGTTGGTGTAGGAGGAATGGGTTTTGCTAACCTGAAAAACCTGGAATCAGAAAACATTGTAGGACTTTGCGATGTGGACTGGAAATACACCGGTGGAAACGGTGTTTTCGACCGGTGGCCCAAAGCCAAAAAGTACAAAGACTGGCGTCGGATGTATGACGAGATGGGAAAAGATTTTGATGCAGTAGTGGTTGCAACTGCCGACCATACCCACGCACTTGTTGCTGCCCATGCAATGACAATGGGTAAACATGTGTACGTTCAAAAACCGCTTACCCACTCTGTTTACGAGTCGCGTTTGTTAACCAAACTGGCAAAAAAACACCAGGTGGCAACATCTATGGGGAACCAGGGTTCTTCGGGTGAAGGCGTAAACCTGACAACCGAATGGCTGGCAAATGGCGAAATTGGCGAAGTTACCAAAGTGGAAGCTTTCACTGACCGTCCGATCTGGCCACAGGGATTAAACACTCCTGAAGTAGGTCATTGGGTACCAGATACTCTTGACTGGGACCTTTTTGTTGGACCGGCAAAAATGCGTCCGTTCAATGAAATTTATCATCCGTGGAACTGGCGTGGCTGGTGGGATTATGGCACAGGTGCCCTCGGCGATATGGCCTGTCACATCCTACATCCGGTGTTTGTTGGACTTGAGTTGGGTTATCCGATTCATGCACAGGGAAGTTCAAGCTTGTTGCTGAATGACTGCGCACCTGTTTCAGAAGTTGTTAAACTTACTTTCCCATCCCGTGCACCAAAACGTGCCTGGAAAGGAATGAAACGCAATGCAGAACTGCCGCAGGTTGATGTGCATTGGTACGACGGTGGCATCAAGTGGGATTTGCCCGAAGGCTGGCCGGCAGGTAAAAATCCAAACGACCAAGGTGGTGGAGTAATTTTCCACGGAACAAAAGATACCTTGGCTTGTGGTTGCTACGGTGTTAATCCATGGTTGCTTTCAGGCCGTGTTCCGGATGCTCCCAAATTCAGAAGAAGAATAGATAATGCCACCCGTGGCGGACATGAAATGGACTGGGTACGTGCATGTAAAGAAAGCCCGGAAAACCGTGTTCCTACCGCTTCCGATTTCAGCGAAGCCGGACCATTTAACGAAATGGTTGTTATGGGTGTACTTGCTGTTCGTTTGCAGTCGCTAAACAAAGTGCTGGATTGGGATGGCGAAAACATGAAGTTCACCAACCTGACCGACGATGAAACCATTCGTACAGTAGTTCGAGACGGTTTTGAAATTAAGGATGGTCATCCAACATTTGCAAAAACATGGACTGACCCGGTTTCAGCTAAAGAATTTGCAGCAGAACTGATTAAGCATACTTACCGCAAACCATGGAGTTTGCCTGATATGCCTGCATAAAATTTTATATGTGATAATGGAAAGGATGTTCGGTTTCGAACATCCTTTTTTTTTGGTAATTTTTTAAAAATGATTTTTCCAATCCTGAATCGAATCCCTATTTTTTTTCGGATTTATTCATTTTTTTGAACCACATAAATTCTTTCCATAATAAATGCCTTTCAATTTCGTCAATGGATATAACCGCAATTTTTACTCCCAGCGAATCCAATTTTCCCTGATTAACGGCCAGTCCACATAATTCCGATTTACACACCGCAGTAAAATCGAGCGGATGGCTAAATAAAATCTTCCAGCTATTACCAAAATCTTCAGGGAAATTCAACATCCCGTTTGTAGAATGCTCCGTGAATGATGGAGCTTTATCTCCAATCAGGGGAAGTTTTTGGTTTCCAGACCAGGCCGACATGGAAAATACAACAATCAGCATTAATAAAGTAATTCGTTTCATCATTTATAAACTATATTCAAAATAAATAAGCTTTGTATGAATAACATCTTTTTTAAACGAAGGTTTGCTAATCGGCTTTTTTTTCTGATTTTTTGCTAATTTGCGGCAACCTGTTTAGGCGGTTTAATGTTGAAAAAATATGAATAAAAAAAATAAACTCACACGACGTAAATTTATCGGCGATACTGCCGCTACAGTTGCCGGGATAACGATTTTACCTTCAAATGTAGTTGCCGGACTGGGACACAAATCGCCTAACGACAAATTAAACATTGCCGGCATTGGTGTTGGCGGTTATGGCTATGTTAACCTCCGGAATATGGAAACTGAAAATATTGTAGCTTTGTGTGATGTGGATTGGGATTACGCGGGCAACACCTTTAAACGTTGGCCCATGGCCAAACAATACAAAGACTTCCGCATAATGCTGGAGGAACAGAAAAATATTGATGCAGTGGTTATTGCCACTCCCGACCACACCCACGCGATGTCAGCCATGTTGGCCATTCGCCAGGGGAAACATGTTTTTGTGCAGCAGCCGCTTTCACATTCCATTTACGAATCGCGAATATTAGCCGAAACTGCACAAAGATATGGCGTTGCTACCCAGTTGGGAAACCAGGGAAATTCAGGAGAAGGAATCCGGAAAATTTGTGAATGGATTTGGGCTGGGACAATTGGAGAAATTACACATGTTGACACCTGGACTACAAAACCAAACTGGCCCCAAAACAACTTTGCTCCTGAACGCAGCAGAAGAGTACCGCGTGATCTGGACTGGGAATTATTTGTTGGACCGGCGCCCTTTAGGGAATACAATCCGGTTTATCATCCATTTACCTGGCGCGGTTGGTGGGATTTCGGCTCCGGCGCTTTGGGAGATATGGGAACTCACATTCTTGATCCTGTTTTTAAAGCTTTGAAGCTTGTCCATCCCGGTTCAGTGGAAGCAAGTTCATCCGAATTTAATACCGATTCTCTGCCCAACTCAGAATTTATCCGGTTCGAATTTCCCCGGCGCGACAATCTACCCAAAGTAGCTATGCCGGCAGTTTCTGTTCATTGGTACGATGGTGGATGGATGCCATCGCGGCCCAATGAATTGAAAGATGGTGAAATGATGGGTGACAATAATGGTGGTTGTATATTTTATGGAACACATGGAAAAATTATGTGCGGCGCTTTTGCAAATAACCCAACACTTTTGCCAACCAGTGAAATGGAACATTTTCAGGAACCTGCAAGATCAATCCGCAGAATTTTCAATCCCTCCGAAGGAGGCCATGAACAGGATTGGGTACGCGCCTGCAAAGAACCTAAAGAAACCCGTTTGGATTCTTCTTCAAATTTTATATATGCCGGGCCGTTAAATGAAACTATAATGCTGGGCATTTTGGCTGTTCGTTTACAAAGCTTAAACCGAAAATTAATTTGGGATGGCCCCAACATGCGTTTTTCCAATATCGGTTCAACTGATATTATTCGTGTTCTTTCGAAATCCAATTTTGAAGTAGTAAATGGAAATCCCAGAACAAATAATGAATATATTACGCTGCCGGCTTTACCAACTGCCCAGGAATGGATTCGACACAATTACCGACAGGGATGGGAGCAGATTTAAAATTATACTTCGCACGGGATAAAATGTGCCAAATAAATTTAGTTGGCAGTTGGCAAAAGTGCAGTTGGCAAGTCTTTTTGCCAACTGCCAATTGCTTTTTGCCAACTTACATAAATGTATAAATTTATCCCGTTTTTAGTATAACAGGGAATGAATCCACTTTTCAATTCCGATAACCGGGAAAATGGCAAAGCCGAACAGTGCAGCGAAAAGAACTTCTGCAAGAGTTAGTGGCACCGTATTAAAAATGGCTTGCATAAACGGCGCATAAATAAATACAGCCTGCAATCCCAGCACAATACCGATTCCCAGAAAAACTGTGGGATTGCTGAAAAACCCGATTTTCATTAGCGAATCGTGCAGCGAACGGCAGTTAAGCATGTAAAAAATCTGGAACAGAATGACAAAAGTAACCGAAGTGGTTTGTGCTTTGGCCTGCGCAAACGCCGGGTCCAATCCGTTTTCCAGACTGTGTGAATAGTGCAGGTTGAAAAGAATGATGGTTCCGGCAGTCATAAACAGGGAAACAAAAACAACCCTGAATGTTACAAACTTATTGAACAGTGGCGCATCGGGTTTGCGGGGCGGACGTTTCATCACATCGGGCTCCTTTACTTCGTAGGCCAGCGGAAGGGCCAGCGCCACGGCAGCCACCAGGTTTATCCATAGGAGCTGGGTGGGCAGCATGGGTAGTAAAAGTTCGAGGGTAACCAGGTTAAACGGGAAAAACATAATTCCGTAAACGAGGATGAAAGCCAGTCCTAAATTGGTCGGCAAAAGAAACGCAAGCGATTTCAACAGATTGTCGTAAACCCGGCGGCCTTCTTCCACTGCCGCACTAATGCTGGCAAAATTATCGTCGGCCAGCACAATATCAGAAGACTCCTTGGAAACGGATGTCCCGGTAATTCCCATGGCTACTCCAATGTTCGACTGTTTGAGCGAGGGAGCATCATTCACGCCGTCGCCGGTCATGGCCACAATCTGGTTGTCGGCCTGCAACGCTTTCACCAGCCGGAGTTTATGCTCCGGTGCAACGCGTGCAAAAATATTGGTATTCTGAACCACTTTGGCCAGCGTTTCGTTATCCATTTTGCCCAGTTCAACGCCGGTTACAGTTTTGCCGGATTCCGAAAGGCCTAAATCCATCCCGATTGACCGGGCTGTGGTTTGATGGTCGCCGGTAATCATTTTTACAACAATTCCGGCATCGTGACAGGCTTTAATGGCTTCAATTGCTTCGGCACGTGGCGGGTCAATCATGCCCAAAAGCCCTACAAACTGAAAATCTTCTTCGGCTTCTGAAGGCTGTAATTCTGTATTTTCGGTTTTATGCCTGATTTTTTGTGCCACCGCGAGTACGCGCATTCCTTTGTCTCCCAGGCGTTCTATTTGGGCAACAACAGGTTCTGTTTCAAGTTTTGCACCACCCAAATGACTGCTGCATCTTTTCAAAATAACTTCGGGTGCACCTTTAATTATTATGCGCTGTTGCTCATTCTGATTTAGTGTAGCCATAAATTTCGATTCCGAATCGAACGGAATTACATCTTTCCTGGGATGATCATTCCGAACCTGATCCACATTCAGATTTGCTTTTGCCGCGGCTACAATCAAGGCTATTTCGGTAGGATCTCCGGTAATGCTAAAGTTGTTGTCTTCAGAATTAAAACCGGCATCGCTGCATAAAACAGCATCTTCCAGCAAAGTTTTCACTTCATCCGGCAAATCCTTTAGTTCATTTCCTTTCTGCTTAAAAATCCCATCGGAATTATATCCTACTCCGGTTACCTGAATATCGTACTTGACCGTCCATAATTCATTTACGGTCATTTCATTGCGGGTAAGCGTTCCGGTTTTGTCGGAACAAATAACGGTAGTGCTGCCCAATGTTTCCACGGCCGGAAGTTTTCGGATAATGGCTTTTCGCCGGGCCATTCGTTGTACGCCGATGGCCAAAGCAATGGTAACCACAGCCGGCAAACCTTCGGGAATGGCACCAACGGCCAGTGCAATGGCAAAAATCAGACTGTCTTTTAAAGCGGCGCCCAGCAAAATACCCTGGCTGGTGGCACGCATGGTTCCAATAACCATAATAACAACCGTAATCGCCACAATGCCAATGGTCAGGTATTTTCCAATAACACCCAGTTTTTTGGTAAGCGGCGTTTCCAAATCGGTGGTTTCGCTGAGCATATCCGAAATTTTGCCCAGCTCCGTGTTCATTCCTGTTCCCACAACCACTGCTGTTGCTGTTCCGGTTGAAACAAGGGTTCCGCTGTAAACCATACATTTCCGGTCGCCAAGGGAAACGCCCGACTCAACCGGTTTGACTGATTTTTGAGAAGGCACCGATTCGCCGGTGAGGGCTGCCTCCTCCACAGTCAGATTTTTCTGCCGGATTAACCTCATGTCGGCAGGAACGCGCTCCCCTGCTTCCAGTTCCACCACATCGCCCGGCACAATTTCAGAAACCGGGATGGAAACTTTCCGGCCATCGCGGTAAACCGTAGCATTTTCAGGAATCATTTCGCTAAGTGCTTCAATGGCTTTTCCGGCTTTAAACTCCTGAATAAAACCAATGATGGTATTAATAACTACAACCGCCAAAACCACCAGTCCATCAGTTATTTTTCCCAGTAAAACGGCAAGCGTACTTGAGCCGATTAAAACCCAAATAAGGGGATTGTTGATTTGCCTCCACAATACGGTAAGCGGACCATCCTTCTGTTTTCTTTTAATGTGATTCGGGCCGTATTGCTGAAACCTCTTTTTTGCTTCTTCAGAAGTTAATCCTTTCGCTGAGCTGCCAACCGAAGTTATAACCTCTTCGAAAGGTGTTGCATGCCAGACGGCATTATTTTCATTCCCCATTCTTTACATATTGATGCCGCAAAGGTAGAAAAATCCAGATGAAAGTTTTCGATACTTTTTTCAATACTGCGGCTGTTTTTAAATTCAAATTGATAAATTCGTAAAGAATTTAAATGATGCAACAATTAATGGACTTATAAAACATATGATTATGATAAATCTAAAATCACGAAGAAGTTTTCTGAAAGCGCTTGCCGTAGTTCCTGCTATGCCGGCAACCGGATTTCCGTGGCATTTTTCAGCTATAGAAGAAAAAACCGGCACAGAAAAGTTTTCCCATAAATTCAAACTCAGCCTGAATGTTTACTCCTTCAACAACCCGCTTCGCGAAGGAAAAATTGATTTATTCGATGTACTGGATTTTTGCGCTGAACACAATTTCGACGCCATCGATCCCACCGGTTATTATTTTCCGGGTTATCCGGAAGTTCCTTCGGATGATTATATTAATGAATTTAAACGAAAAGCTTTTCTTCTGGGACTTGATATCAGCGGCACGGGGGTGCGCAACGATTTTGCCAATCCCGATGAGAAAAGCCGGAAAGCTGATATTCAGATGATTAAACAATGGCTGATTGCATCGGCTAAAATGGGAATTCCTGCGATTCGCCTTTTTCCCGGTCATCATGAACACGAAGGTTTTTCGCGCGATGAAGTTTTTGAGTGGATGGCTGCTGATTTCAAAACCTGTTGCGAAATGGGAGAAAAGTACGGTATTATCATCGCCGTTCAAAATCACAACGGATTTTTAAAAACCGCCGACGACGTGAACCGATTGTTTGAAATGGTGGATTCAGAATGGCTGGGGTTGAATCTCGATATCGGAAGTTACCGGCAGCATGACCCGTATAAAGAGATTCAGAAAAATATTGACAAAGCTGTGACCTGGCAAATCAAAGAAAATGTGTGGATAGGCGGCAAAGAAACACCCACCGATTTTGTAAAGCTATTTAAAATGATTAAAGATGCCGGCTATCGCGGTTACCTGCCACTGGAAACACTTGGTCCGGGCGATCCGTACGAAAAAGTTCCGGTGTTGCTGGAAAAAGTAAAGTCTGCTCTCAATCAAATTTAATTCAATTAGATGGAATTACTTCGCGTTCCTTTTAAAGAAATGAAATCCGAATTCAAACGGATTTTACTCAAGTACAATTTTTCTGAAGAAAAAGCCGGAAAATGTGCGAAGGTATTTGCCATTAACAGTCTGGAAGGAATTTACTCGCATGGTGTTTACCGCTTTCCGAGGTTTGTGGAATATCTGCAAAAAGGTTTCGTAAAGTCTGAAGCTGAGCCTAAATTGGTTCACACAGCAGGTGCGCTCGAACAGTGGGACGGAAATCTTGGTCCCGGAATTTTAAATGCTGAATTTTGCACAAACCGTGCGATGGAAATTGCAGATAAAAACGGAATTGGCTGTGTTTCCATTGCCAACACCAACCACTGGATGCGCGGCGGAACCTATG
>JAHYIT010000014.1 GCA_019429205.1 Mariniphaga sp.
TCATCACGACTACTACAAAACTTTTAATCCTGAAGAAGTTGCAGACAATCCCACCGGACCTGATACAAGTTATGATCCCATGGAACCCAATGTGCAAAAAAGGGTAATCAGAGGTGGTTCATTTCTTTGTAATGATTCGTATTGTTCGGGATACCGGGCTGCTGCCCGCATGAAAAGTACCGAAGACACCGGCATGTCGCACCTCGGATTCAGGTGTGTGGTTGTGGCAAAATAAAAATGCCTGAAGGATTCATCCAGGCATTAACAAGTTGGGCTTCCACTTTTTCAGATTAAAAAATCTTAAACCCGACAGTTACCATAAAAGTTTGGTTTTTACCGTTCAACCCTTCGTTTGATTGGAAATACAGATTATTTGCCCCATGCTCCATTCGGGCATCCAGAAAAAATTTCCAAAGATCAACTCCAATTCCGTATTGGTAACCAAAATAGTGATCCTTTAGGTATTGTTTGGTAAAATTATCGTGGTCCTCAACATTTTTACTGGCCAATATGCTAAAAACCGGACCGGCCATTATTCGCAGGTTAGTCATGTCGCCATCTATCACTTTAATACCCAGAAGTACAGGTACATCAACATGATTTAAATCGAACCTGGCCACCCGCTCCGATATATTGGGCCCGGATTCCAGAACTTCACCCCCTTTGGCACTAAAATAAACTTCGGGTTGAAAATAAATATTGCCAAATCCCACCCGGGCGAAAGCCCCTGCATGAGTTTTTATAATGGACTCTGAGGTAAACTCACTTTTTTTAAAGGTTACTTTTGAATTATTTACACCTGCTTTTATACCGAAATCTAAAACAGGTTGGGCAATTAAAGCAATTGAAGGAACCAAAAACAAAAGGGATAATATGAACTTTTTCATGGCTTCAAAATTTTATTTAAAACATTATTTTTATTTCTGAAGTATATAAATTTGTTCGTTTTTCACATTCGCACTCATTTTTTGTCGGTCGCTAAAATTCAAAACCTGTGCCATTTTGCTTTCAAATTCATTGGATTAAAAAATAGTTGAAAACAGAAAAACCGCATTAATAACAATAATTAGTATATTGCCACAAATAAAAAAACCTTAGAAATGGAAAGAAGATCGTTTTTGAAAAAATCGGCTGCTGTTGCAGGAACTGCCTTTGCAGCCGGCAATTTGGGCGCCAGCCCGGTTCCTCCTCCTGAAAAAGACTTTTACGAACTGAAAGTATATCAGTTTGCCGGAGGTGGCGGTGTGAACCAGTTAAAAAAGTATTATACCGAAGCGGTGATTCCCCTTCTGAACAAACAGGGAGCAAAAGTCGGGGCTTTTGGGGAATACAGCATGGAAGATCCTCCAAAAGTTTATATTCTCCATGCACATAAAAGCCGGGCTGATTACTGGGATGCCGTTCAGGCGATGAAAACCGACAGAACTTATCTGGATGCGGCAAAAAGTTATTTCGACCTTCCGGCCAGCCAGCCGGTTTTTGAGCGTTACGAAACTTTTTTGATGGAAGCTTTCCAAAGCATTTCCCGGTTTAAGTCTCCAGATAATAACAGAGGCTTGTTCGAGTTGCGGATTTACGAAAGTTACAACGAAGACGCATTCAGAAGGAAAGTGAAAATGTTTGATGTGGAAGAACTTCCATTGTTTGAAAAAGTTGGATTACACCCGGTGTTTTTCGGAGAACTCGTTGCCGGACGAATGATGCCTGCTCTCGTTTACATGTTATGGTTTAAAGATATGGACGAAAGAACTGCAAACTGGGCTAAATTCAGTGCGAGCGACGAATGGAAAACCATGCGGGTAAAAGAAGAATACGCTGACACAGTCAGTAAAGTGAGAAAAATATTCTTAACCCCAATGGATTTCAGTCAAATATAAATTTGAAACCAATTTAAACTATGCTCAAAAAAACAATTCGTTATTTAGCTTTATGCTTTATACTTGCGCCAGCTTTGATGAGTTCTGCTCAAAGCAGTAGTTCAGGCACTAAATACCACAACGTCAAAGAAGTTCAGCAAATGCTGAAGGAAATACAACAGAAAAATGCCGTAAATACCCGGCTTCACACCATTGCAACAAGTCCGGGAGGCGAACCGGTAACAATTTTGGAGATTGGAAGCAGCCAAACCGGAGTGCCTGCCATTTTTGTGGGCGCCAATTTTGAAGGAAATATCCCAATTTCCACTGAAGGAGCTTTGCGGCTTGCAAAGATGCTCACTGATTCAGCAAGTTACACTGAGGGATTAAAGTGGTATATTATGCCAAACCCAAATCCCGATGCAGCCAAAAGTTTTTTTGCCGGTGTAAAATATGGCCGTTCGGTAAACGATTTCGAAATAAATAACGATGTCGATGAATCCGTAAACGAAGATGGGTATGACGATTTGAACGGTGACGGGTACATTACCCAAATGCGTGTAAAAAGTCCGGACGGAACTCATCTCATTTCCAAAAACGACCTCCGGATTATGGTGCGTGCCGATGCCGGCAAAGGGGAACGGGGTGAGTACAATATTTATTTAGAAGGAATTGACAATGATGGCGACGGCCAGTTCAACGAAGATGGAGAAGGAGGTATTAATGTGGGAATTGCCTTTCCCCACCTTTTTCCGGCCGGCAACAAGGAGGCAGGACTTTACCCGGGACAAACACCTGAAGTTTATGGGATTTTACGATTCATTTTTGACCGGCCCGAAATTGCCATGGTTTACACGATGGGAAGTTCCAACTTTTGCCTGGTTCCGCCCAAAGGAGGACGGAAAGGAGAAGCAAATCTTGACCGGATAAAACTGCCGGGACGTTATGCCCGCATGTTAAATGCCGATGAAAATCAGACCTTTACTATGGATGAAGTAATAGAAATGGTAAAGGAAGTTGTTCCGGCCGGCATGGAAGTCACGCCGTCGATGGTTGCCGGAATGCTCGGACTTGGAGCAGTTGTTAATCCGCTGGAAGATGATCTGAAGTTCTACTCAAAGTTCTCAGTAGAATATAAAGAATACCTGAAAGCAAAAAAATTCAGCATCGAAAATCTTGATCCGGAACCGGCCAAAGATGGCTCATTTGAACTTTGGGCCTATTATCATTTGGGAGTTCCGTCATTCAGCATGAATCTGTTTTCTGCTCCTAAAGTGAAGGAAGAAAAAAATGAAGAAGATAATTCAATTTCGCTGGAAGAGGTTGAAAAAAAGAGTATAGAAAAGGAAGGCGAACTCAGCGACAGGGAAAAAGCCCTGCTGGCCTGGTCGGAAAAGGAATGGGACGGAAATGGCTTTGTGGAATGGGAAAAATTCCAACACCCCGATTTGGGCGAAGTTGAAATTGGCGGTTTTGTACCATACCTGGAAACCACACCCAAACCGGAACATGTAGATTCGTTGCTTGCGGTTCAGCTCCCCTGGCTACTGCAGCTTACCAAAAAAATGCCCGAAATTTCTTTTGCAAAAGAGGAATTAACCGAATTAGGTTCAGGAGTTTATAAGCTGGAACTTTTTGTTGAAAATAATGGTACACTGTCTTATCCTATTGCAATGGGACAACGAAACAGACAGCCGGCACCGCTTATAGTTGTTTTGGATGGAGATTTTGAAATCCTTGAAGGATTAAAACGAACTCCACTGGGAAGTATCGGCGGAAATCAGGTACGGAAATTTACCTGGCTGATCAGCACAAATAAAAAAGCTGAAATTTCAGCGAAACTGGAATCGGCTGTATTTGGGGAAAAAGTAAAACAAATCAAAATCGGAGGATAATCATGAAACATTTAACAATATTGATATTGCTGGTTTTTCTGAGTTTTTCAGGTTATCCGGCAGACAAAGGAAAAATAGAAGTTCCGTTGCGTTTCGACCGGTATTACAATTTAGCCGAAGTAGAAGAAGCGCTTAGGGCTTTGAATCAGGCTTTTCCCAAACTAACCAAACTGGATGTGGTTGGAAAAAGTGAGGAAGGTCGTGAAATTTTTGCCCTTACCATCAATAATCCTGATACAGGAAAGGAACTGGACAAACCCGGCGTTTATGTGGATGGAAATATTCACGGAAATGAAATTCAGGCTGGCGAAGTTTGCCTTTATTACGCCAACATGCTGCTCACCAATTATGGAGAAAACGAACAAATTACAAAAGCTGTGGATAAAAACGCCCATTACATTATTCCAGTTGTGAATGTGGACGGACGGTATTACTTTTTTGAGGAAGGAAACACGCCCAGCACCAACCGCAGTATCCGGGTGCCTTATGACGACGATGGCGACGGTCTATTTGATGAAGACGGACCCAACGATTTGGATGGCGACGGAAATATCACCCAGATGCGCATTAAAGATCCGCATGGCCAGTGGAAAGCAGATCCCGAAGACCCGAGAGTAATGGTACGTGTAAAACCCGGTGAAAAAGGGGAATACACATTGCTTGGATATGAAGGGATTGACAACGATGGCGATGGACGTTTAAATGAAGATGCTGAAGGTTACCTCGATCCCAACCGCAATTGGGGAAGTAGCTGGATGCCTCCTTATGTTCAGCGGGGAGCCGGAGATTTCCCGCTTTCGGGAGTTGGCCTGAAAGCCATTGCAGATTACATTGCTGCCCGCCCAAATATTATTGTTGGGTATGCATTCCACAATATGGGCGGAATGTGGCTGCGTGCACCGGCAGATAAATCAATACGCCTCGATCCTTCAGATATTGCTGCTTATGATGTGGTTGGTAACGAAGCTTTGAAAATGACTCCCGGCTATGTTTACCATGCTTCCCACGATCTTTATTCAACCTACGGCGATTTCACCACACACTTGTATTTTATTAACGGAATTCTTGGTTTTGTGGGTGAATTATTCATGCGCGACCAGGAAACTTTCAGAAACGAAGACGACAAAACAGCAGCGACTGCATCTGCCGGACGAGGAACCTCCACTGAACGAAACCGCGAACTGCTTGCATTTAATGATTATTTGACCCAGGGAGAATTGTATAAAGATTGGGAGAAGTTCGATCATCCGCAGTTTGGGGAGATCGAAATTGGCGGCTGGGTAAAAATGAGTTCGCGCCTCCCCCACCCGTTTATGTTGCCCGATTTGGTTCACCGCAATGCTTCTGTTGTATTACATTCGGCGCAACATACCCCGGAAATTGAAATGGAAGTTTATGACGTAAAAAAGTTGGATGGAAACCTGAACCGGGTGAGAATCAGACTCGAAAATAAAAACGGCCTGCCGGCTATGACTGCCCATGCATTTAAAACCAAATTATATGAAATGGACAGGTTGATGGTAAATGGAGCAAAAGTAGTTGCCGGCGGAAAAATCACAGATAAGTATTTTGAAAAGGTAAGCTACAAAGAGAAAAAACCTGAAATTCAGTTTTTAGCTCTGCCCGGTTACGGAGTAGTGGAATACGAGTTTTTAATTGAAGGCAAAGGCAATGTAACGTTCAGTTTTGAATCGCAAAAAGCTAAAAATGTAAAAACATCTGTAAAACTCTGATTATTATGAAAGCGCTTGTTCTCGATAAATACAATGAACTCAATTACCGCGATTTTCCCGATCCTAAAATTCAGCCTGATGAAGTTTTAATTGAAGTGAAAGCCTGCGGAATTTGCGGCAGCGACGTACACGGAATGGATGGCAGCACGGGCCGCAGGAAACCGCCACTGATTATGGGACACGAGGCGTCCGGAGTGATTCTCGAAACAGGCAGTGAAGTAAAAAACTGGCAAGCAGGAGATCGCGTAACATTCGACTCAACGGTTTATCCACTTAACGACTGGTTTACTTTAAAAGGACATTACAACCTGAGTGATAACAGGCAGGTGCTGGGTGTTTCTCCGGGCGAATACCGCCGCCACGGTGCTTTTGCCGAAAAGGTGGCTGTGCCGCAACACATCCTGCATCGCATTCCCGAAAATGTTTCATTTGTTGAAGCGGCCATGGTGGAACCTATTGCCGTGGCAGCCCATGCAATCAATGTTTCGAGGTTAAAACCCGGAGGCAGTGCACTGGTGGTTGGCGCCGGAATGGTGGGTGTTTTTGTGGTGCAACTGCTTAAACTTTTTGGAGCCAACCCGGTTGCAGCCATCGACATTGATGACCAAAAGCTGGAGCTGGCAATGAAATTTGGCGCAGATTTCACTTTCAATTCTAAAGAAAAAAACAACACTGAAAAGATTTTGGAACTGACCAAAAACCGGGGAGCTGACTTTTCTTTTGAAGTTGTTGGCATTGCCGAAACAGTGCAAATCTGTGTTGAAAATACAAGAAAGGGTGGCACGGTTGTTTTGGTTGGTAACCTTTCGCCACAAATTCAATTTCCTTTGCAACAGGTTGTTACACGTGAAATTACTGTTCAGGGAAGTTGTGCTATTAACGGAGAATATGAACTGGTACTCGACCTGCTGGCAACCAAAAAAGTTGATGTAACACCACTTGTTTCCGCTGTTGCTCCCCTTTCCGAAGGGGCAGACTGGTTTAAACGGCTTTACAGCAAAGAGCCCGGATTAAATAAAGTAATTTTAGTACCCGACAAAAATTTTAAATCATGAAACTCATTTTATTATT
The DNA here is from genome assembly GCA_019429205.1 of Mariniphaga sp. Classification (GTDB taxonomy): domain Bacteria; phylum Bacteroidota; class Bacteroidia; order Bacteroidales; family Prolixibacteraceae; genus Mariniphaga. Next base: position 6,556 of record JAHYIT010000014.1, read on the forward strand.
AGTTGTATTTCTGTTCCCGGCATTAAATTTCCCGGATGAAAATTTGGAAAAAATTAACACGTCGGTTTTCGACTGGAAACAATTGAAAGTGGAAAAAACCAAATCAGGTGAACGCCGGCAAATCCTGGAAGGTAAAACGAATGTTTTCGACTATTTCGAAATTCACGTAACCACTTTAAGTCCTGGCAACGCGCCGCACGGGAGCCATGTTCATGCCGATATGGAAGAGCTTATTATTGTGAAGGAAGGATTGGTTGAACAAAACATTAACGGGAACAAAAAATTGTTGGGCCCGGGAAGTGTAGTTCTTGCCCTGCCCGGCGATGAGCATGGAATAAGGAATGTAGGCGACACAGAAGCTTCTTATTATATAATTCGTTGGAAAACAAGTAAAAGAGACAACCTGGTACAAACAGAAACGACAGGAAGTTCTGGTTTTTATAACTGGGATGAAATTGAATTTCAGTCAACCACAAAAGGAGGAAAACGGCAGTTTATGAACCGCCCCACGGTTTTACTCGAAAATCTGGAGATGCATGTTACCACGCTCAACGAGGGAGTTACCAGTCATGAAGAACATGTGCACTCAAACGAGGAAATTATTTTGGTTTTGAAAGGCGAAGTAGAAGAATCAATTGACGGAATTCTGCACCGTTTGGGCCCGGGTTCACTTATCTTTTTAACCGACAATGTTCCGCACGGGATAAAAAATGTAGGAAAAGGGCAGTGTGAATATTTTGCTTTTAAATGGAAATAATTGTTTCCAAAATTGGTTTATTTCACCCAAAATAAAAATCATAAAATCTTTTAACCTGTTCAAAATGAATAAATATTCAGCAATTAAATCTCAATTATTCCAAGCACTTTCGGTTTTATTGATGCTATTTTTTATAATGAATTACTCTGCATTAGGGAATAATAATTTTCAATCTAAAGTTCCCGAAGTTACGGTTTCCGAAGTAAACAGTGCCAAAGTAAAAAAATACGAAAAGTTTGAGATTTGGCTCAATCTGCAAAATGTAACTTATGAAAATCCGTTTGACCCGGAGGAAGTCGATTTGTATGCCATTTTTCAGTCTCCTTCCGGAAAAGAAATCCAGATAAACGGTTTTTACGATAATTACGAAGATGCAGACCAGTGGAAAATCCGTTTTTCGCCCAATGAAACAGGAACTTACAAATACCAGATTTTTGTGGAAAATAAAGGCAAAAAAGGAAAGACTGACTCCCAAACTTTTGAAGCAGTAATTTCTGATCACAGTGGCTGGATTAAGCCCTCGGAGGTAAATCCGCGCTATTTTTCTCACGATGACGGCACAACATTTTTTGCAGTAGGCGTTTATTCGCCCTGGCGAAATAACCAGGAACGATTTGACAGGTATAAGGAACACAATGCCAACTTTTTTGCCATCTGGGATATTGGTTACGGCGGATTTGTGAACGGTACCGGAATTATAGAGGAAGAACTGGGACGTTACAATCAGCTTAAATGCGGGCGGATTGATTCAATGCTGACGATTTTTGAACAGAACGACATTAAACTCATGTATGCCATCTGGCCGCACGATTTGTTTTCGGAAACCGTTTGGGCCGCCGAGTGGGACAAAAATCCTTTCCGCCATTTAATAGATGTGGCCGATGTGTACAAAGATTCGCTGGTTTGGGAATACCAAAAGAAGAAGTACCGTTACCTGATTGCCCGGTATGCCCACAGCCGCAGTTGGGGTATTTGGGAACTGATTAACGAAATGAACGGAACCGACGGCTGGGCGCAGGGCCGGCACCAGGAAGCTTTCGACTGGGTGGCCAAAGCGCAGAAATATTTTACCGAAAACGATCCCTACGGCCACCCGATGACTGCCTCGTTCAGCGGAGGATTTAACGAATACCGCCGGCAACTGCATGAAATTATCGATGTGCCAAACCTGCACCTTTATCCGAGACAAGGCTGGGAATTGAAATATCCCGAAGACTCACTGCGCAGCGCCATGCACAACTATGCCTGGGCCGCACGCAGGTTTTACGACAATTTTGAAAAACCGTCGATTTTTGGTGAATCGGGCGCTGAGTGGGAATATTTTAAACGAAACGATGACCGGTACTGCGAAGTTTACCACAACGCCATCTGGGCTTCGCTGACAAACGGTCTTGCCGGAATTCCCGTTTGGTGGGACTATACTTTTCTGACACCGGAAGATTGGGAGCAGTTGAGCCACCTGGCCGGTTTTGTGGCCGACATAGATTTTGCCAACCTGTCTTTTGAACCGGCTGATGCAACCGCTGAAGGCGCCGACATTTATGTGATGGACGCCGGAAAAGATTGTTTTGGCTGGTTGCGCTCATTTTCAAATGAAAATGTTGGAGGAACAAAAATCACACTTTCCAAAAAAGGAAAGGGAAAATTTAAGGTTTCCTGGTTCGATACCTGGACCGGAAAACGAATTAAAACAGAAACCATTATACCGAAAAAAGGGAAACTGAATTTAACCGTTCCTGAAATGTATTCCCAAAGGCCGGATATTGCTTTTAAAATCAGGAAAAAATAGATAGTAGAATTCTTATTTTATGTGTTAATTTTTAAAAACGACTTTGTATGAGACCCGTATGTATGGTATTAGAGGTGTTCCGGTGGTCTTAACGGCTCTCCGGGCATCTGCTCGATCACTAACTGGTCGTTCTTGTCTGTCATAATATGTTCTTACATTCTGCTGCAATGTCTTTCTGTCCGCGCGTTGGAGCGGGACGGGCTGGAAGGCTCTTTGGCAAAATTTGGTTGCAGCGTTGGCTTTGAGCGTATTGCTTCCGATAAATATCGGGATGCCTTAGCGAAGAGAAGGTTGTGTGTTGGCTTATCATTTCAGAATCTCTTTTATTTTTTCTTCTTCTTTTCCCTGCTCAATCAAATAGCATTCAATTTTGTCATTAATCACATATTCTTCAAATGGAATTTGTGTCTGATATGCCTTAATGTTTTTGAGTTGATTCTGCTCTGTCATTATATCGAGAATTTTCTTTTTGTAGGTTGTATCAATGTTTCCTAGAAGATGTTCCCCTTTACTTTCTATAATGTAAACCAATTCCAAATGATTATCTGCTGTCTTTTTTGCTGCAACAAAGTCAGGTCTGATTTTATTCTGCTGCCAGCCTTGTATTGAGTACCATTTTCTGTTTACTTTATTTCTAAACCACCAAAGTATTTTTTCCTGTTTGTTGAGCAAATCTCCCACTTTTCTTTCAAGTGTATTCATTGCTGTTACTTCAACATCTTCGAATAGATAATATTTGTAAGTGCTTGGAATTGGGCTTACTGTTATTACATCCTCTTTTGGAACTTTGAATCCTACTGTATCATCATCAGATACTGCAAGAACAAGATTTTGGGCTTTCAATTCATCCAAAAATATTTCTTCTTCCTGTTTTGTCTTTTCTTCCAGAAACTTTTTACATAGCTGAGAAACAACGAAACTATAATGTTCTTTTAATTTTTCCTTTCCAATCTTTTCTTCAATTTTTGATAAGTATTTCGTTCCGATAATTCTTGCCAAAAAAGGATTTTCTATTAATTCATTCAATCTGCGAGTTAAGTAGTCAATATTAATTTCAGCTTTCCCATTACTTTGGCTTTGTTCTTCTACATATGATGTTTTACTGGAATCATCAAGAGTAATTGCAAATGCTTTTCTTTCTTTTGTCTCGTTGCTTAATGAATTTTCAAGTTTATTCAGAAATTCATCATTCAATTCCAATTTTGTAAAATCAACTTTTGGTTTGATGTCGCTTTCGTAATTAAAACGCCTTTTTGAACCGCTTTTATCCACCATTAGCCAAACTGGCAAATAAAATGAGTTTTGAAATTTCTTGCTGAATTCCTTTTTTATCTTTACTGTTTTGGTAGCGTTTATCGCTTCATTATCCCGGAACTTCAATTTTGTAACCAAATCTTCAAGTCCTTCATTTTTGAACCCTGTTGAAACCCTGTCTAAAATCTCTCGTGTATCGCCTTTTGTATAGTAAACATAACTCTCGTCAAGTTCTTTAACTCCTGATTTTCTCGCAAAGGGCTGTCGTAAAATCCTACCGACTAATTGAGTTACACCAGTATTTGAATTAACATTAGGTATTATTCCCAAAATGTATGCAAATGAAAAATCCCAGCCTTCCCGCAATGCTTCTTTGGTTATGATAAAACGTACAGGGCAATCCTGTGAAAACAGGTTTTTATCTTCAATATCATTTTGGGAACTTGTCTTTATTGCAATTTCATCGGGACTAACTTCAAGGCTTACCAAGTAATCTTTTACATCTAAACTATGAACTCTGTTGTGTTTTCCTCGTTGGTCTTTACCTGTTGCTTCCACTTGAATCAAGGCTGTTGGGCGGATATATACGCCATTGTCTTTTTGATATTGTTTTGCTGTTTCCTCTAACTTTTCACGATGCTCTTTAATTTCCTTTACCATTGCTTTCCAGTCATTTTCCTGTTTACTGATGGGTGGGAGTATGTGCATATCGAGTTTTACCATTTCTTCCTCCTTGAGTTCAAGGCCGGTAATGGTTACCAATACATTCATTTCTACTTTTGGTGTAGCGGTTAAGCCAATAACAAATTCAGGATTCAAGCTGTCAATCGTTTTTCGTGCGTTTTCCGAAAACACTTTGTGGATTTCGTCAATGATTATATATGGTTTTGATATGCGGATTGCGTTTCCAAGACTTGTCATTATCAAGGGTTGTTCTGTGCCAAGTGGTGAAATATAATCAAGGTTTGGAACTTGCTTTAATAACTGTTGGTGTAAGTCGTAACGATTATCGGCAGGAAAAAAACTGTCATAGCCGCCACTGTCCTGAAAAACTTTTAACGCTTCTTTCCCATTGGTACGGCTTATTGACTGAATCATGATAAATAAGACCACTAAATTTTCTTCAATATCATTCGTTGTCAAACGCTGTCCTTTTTCCAAAATAATGGTACGGTTTCCACTACATTGGTCTAATAACTGGCGTAACGGATTTCCTTTGTCCCTGATTTTTTGAACAGTTTGACTATAAATGGTTTCACTCGGCACAATCCAAACAACAAGCCCTGTGCGTTTTTGAGCAAAAAGGTTTTGATATTCGCGAATTGATTCAACGGCAAGCAATGTTTTTCCGCCACCTGTCGGCACTTTAATAATCATTCGGGGATAACTGCTACTCAGCCCGTTTGTGCAGCGATCTTTATATTCCAAACTACTTGTTTGAAAAGCTGTTTGCACCCAATTCAGCGTATGACGCATAGTTGAAGGCAAAGCCTGTTTCGCTATGTCAAAAGATGTTTTTGTGTCACGGGCAGTTTGTAGAAACTGCTTGAGCGCATTTACAACCTTTATTTGGTATTTCTTTAAATACATGTCTTTTTATTGGTTACGTTGAAACAAATTGTAAGGAATACCAACGTATTCAATCTGATTATCAGTCAAATATTCCTCATCCAAAAAGCACGAAGGGGCATATACAATACGCTTTTTACCTGGTTGCTGCTTTTTAATATTTTCGGCAAGGGTTAAGTTTAGTGCCAGACGGGTAAGCGTATCATAGTCTTGTTTGTAAACTAAAAAAATAGCATGCTTGCCAAACTCACCAACGTAATAATCGTCTTCTTTAATTTTATCTTCAGCTTCAAGGTTTTCACCTGTACACAAGTAATACACGTATTTTGCAAACTGTTTGTATGTTGGCAATTGCCCGGCCAGCATGGTTTCTGTATCGAGCGGAATTCCAAGACGGTAATATTTAAAACCTGAATCATAACCGTTTTTGTCAATTGCCCTTTTTACTCTTTCTCGTGTTATATCTTTGCAAATGTTTTTATCGGGTTCGGTTTCCGAGTTTTCAGGCATTTGCACCATTATACATTTACGATTGCTTCCATCTTCTTTATTGAGTTCCATTACGGCCTGCATAGTAGTGCCAGTACCTGCAAAGGAGTCCAGAATGTAATCGTTTTTGTTGGTAGAGATTTGAATGAAGTACTTAATTAAATTAACGGGTTTGATGGTATCGAATCCATGATTTTTACCAAGTAATGAACTAACTTCTGCTTTACCTTGTTCTGCAGTGCCAGTTAATTCAGGATTTAGAAATGTGTACATTGGCGAAAGTAATTCATCCTCATCATCCTCATATAGTTTCCACATAGGAATCCCTTCATCATTGAAAACTATTCGTCCTTCATCATATAAATTGTTTATTTCGATTTCGCCAGCTTTCCATCTTTGTTCCTCGGAAGGTCTAAAACCAGCGACTTCAAATCTCATTGTTTCTCTTCTATATACGCCACGATTTGAAGTTAGGATTGTTGTATATCGGTACTTTCGATTATTTTCTACATACGGATATATACGATTAAGCCCAGATGACAAATTAAAGTTCAATAGTTCAGGATCATTTTTTACATATGCAATAACGAACTCTCCAACTTTTTGTGGACGAAATTTGGCATCTCCAGCATTTGTCGGTTTTGATCTTGATTTCCATGAAAATACAGTCAATAACCTGCCTTCACCAAAGATGTCGTTCATGAGAATTATCAGGTTTCCAAGTTCATGTTCACCAATGGAGATAAATATTACACCGTTTTCATCCAATAATTCGAAAAGGATCTTTAATCGAGGCACCATCATGCAAAGCCATTTATCATGTCTTGTTAAATCATCTTTACCGACCTCTTTTCCAATCCAATCTTTTAATAAAGGACTATTTACATTGTCATTATAAATCCATCCTTCATTACCTGTATTGTAAGGCGGGTCAATATAAATACATTTCACTTTTCCGGCAAACTGTGGCAAAAGCGCTTTCAATGGATTTAAGTTATCGCCTTCAATTATCATGTTGCCATCAGATTTTTCTGGATTATAATGTAGTTCGGGCACTTCATCCAGTGTATGAAACGGAACAGCCAAATGGTGGTTCCAGATTATATTTTTTCCTTTGAATTGGAGTGTTGGCATAGCTCTTTATATTTTGCTTATTACTTGAAAAGTTCGTTCAACGCAAGTTTTTAATTCACCATCATAAATTAGCTCATTGTCGGAATTTGGGTTTGTATGATGGAATTTCTTTGAGTAATCATTTATTTCGTGCAAATCAGAAGAAAACTCTTTTAAATGGAATAATGGTTGTCCCGTTATTGAATTATCTATTTTACCGAGAAATTCACCGAGCCATTCATTGGCGGTAAATTCACCATAGAATTTAATTCTGAAATAACCTTCTAAAATTGGGCGGATACACCGGGCAACATTTCTTTTTTCTATATCGGTATCAACTCCATTAGTTAAAAAGCTATCCAAAACAGAGTAATCTTTAAAAAGCCCGTTCAAGGTTTCATTCTCAATATCATAATCAACGATTTGAGTTGACTTTCTAAGCTCACAAAATTTTAAAACCTGACAATTGTTTTTCACTTTATCCCAAAACTCTTTAGCAAATAACAAATTATGCGTTAACACAATTATTTGGTTTGCTTTCGAGCTAATATTGTAAAGTTGTGTTATGGTTGAGTTTTTCCGTTCAATATCAAAACTTGAAATAGGGTCGTCAAACACAATTATTTTTTTACCTATTTCATTATCAATATGAAGTTTGGCAAGAAAAAACGAAAGAGCAAGAGCAGTTTTATCGCCCTCGCTTAAACAATATTTAACTGAAGGGGCGCTTGCATTATCTTTGAAATTAACTTTGTTACCTGAAACGAATAAGCCATATTCAGCAAAAGGTTTATCGCCTCCTCCTTTGTAAGTGCTTTTCATTTCCCTTATTTCAAGGTAAGCTGCAAATTTCTGAAGGTAAGTATTGATAATACCACTGTATTTATCAAAAGTGTCTTTTGAATATCTTTTTAATTCGCCTTGTAATTCAGTATTTTTCAGTTTTAGCTTCTCTAAAATTTCTTGCTCTTCAATGTACTTTTTACATTGTTCCTTTACTTCATTATTCGAATGCCTTGTACTTATCGCTTGAAGCCGTTGTAATTCTTTTTCAAGTACTGCTAAATCTTTTGATTCTTTGTTTTTAAGTTCTGTTATGCTTGTATTAAAATCCTCAATATGCACATTGTGTGCATCAATAAGATTGTTTATTTCATTAATGGTAGAATGCAATTCAGAAATTGTGGAAATTGCATCCGACGCAATTGCTTTTATCGGGTTACCTGTTTTTTCATCAACCAAATCCGTTAATTTCTTAGACAATTCAATTATGGAGTTTTGGTAACTTGAAATAGAAAAAGAAGAAACATCTTTCTTAATATAATTACCCCAAAATTCTAAAAAGCCGGTATTGTGATTATTTTCTTTCTCAATATTTGAAAGAATAAGCTCGGGATTAATTGTTTTAACTTTGTTTTGTAGAAGTTTTGTCTTTTCCTGTAAACTGATGTATTCTTCATTAAAATATTGCTTATAAGCATTGATAATTTCGACTGTAGCATCAAATGAACGTAAGCAGAATGGACATTTGTTATCAGAAATATTATCGTAACCGTCTTTAATCCATTGTTCCGATTTGGTGGCAAGATTTAATGAACTTTTGTGATCATCGACCATTTTTAAATAGTTTTCTGAAATAGTATCAATTGAGGTCTGTAAAAACTCAATAACTTTTTCAAACCTTATATCAAAATCAATTTTTGTTATTCTTTTTAATAGTGCTGTATTTTTAATTTTCTCTGTTGATTTTGCAGTATCTATATCAATCTTTTTTTCGGTTATCTTCTTAGCTATTTCAGAATCTAACTGAAAATTGATTATGGTTCTTATATCAAAACCGCTTATTATCTTGAAAACCTTGGCTTCAATTTGCTTTAATGCAATATTCTTTTCTTTAATACTGTTTTTAACATCAGAAATTTCCTTTTTTAACCTGATTCCTTCTTGTCCTATAATGATTTCAAAAAGGTTTTTCTTATGTTGTGGCAAAATTTCAAAACCTGTATAAACGTTATCGTTTATAAAATGAATGTCAAAAATTTCAATTGTTGGAAAATTGGTATCCCATTCAGCATTTGAATACTTAATAGGAGCAGGATGGTCATCAAATTTAATGCTTACCTCAGGACTATTCAACGTCCCAAAAGTTCTTAACTGGTATAGTAAAGCATCATTTTCTTTTAGTGATTTCAGGATTGATGTAAAAGTTGTCTTTCCAATTCCATTTTGGCCATAAACTAAGGTAATGGGTCTGAACTCGCCATTCCACGTAGGAGTTGTATTTACTGAATAGTCGGTAAACTTTCCAACGTTTTTAATATGGATGACCTTGTTAATCACTTGTGCTTCTTATATTTTAATTCTTTCTCAGCAACCTTTAATGCTTCAAGACCAAATTCTTCATCTTCTAATTCATATAGCACCTTTTCACTTAAAAAGTCAATAACCAGTTTGTCCGAATTAGCTTTATAAAGGTCGGCTAATTTTAAAATCGTTTCTTTTGAAAATTTCCGTTCACCACGTTCCATTTTACTTAAAATAGCCACATCCATGTCTATGGCTACCGCGGCTTTCCGTAACGAAAAACCAGCCTTTTCTCTCAATTCCCGTAATTGCAATCCTACTGTTGACATTTTATGTGTTGACTAATTTTGTCAAAGGTAATTCATTTTAATAAATTGGATTCTGAATATTTCAATTATTTATCAACAGTTTATTATCAACAGGTGGGTCAGCAAAAAAAAACATGTGTGTGGCTGCGAAGGGACGGTTGCTGGGAAGGGCAGCCACACTCTTGCTTTTGTGGGCTGGCTTTTCTTTTTCTTCTTTGTCTTTATGCAGCAAAAATTTCATTATTATTCTGTCGTTGTCTTTTTCATCAGTTTGCCCGCTCATACAAAATCTTTCCGGTATTTAGCACTTCATGAACAAAGCTGTATCTGTTATCTTTTGATTCAGCTATTTCCTTTGGTGTATAAACAATCAAATCAATGGGAACCATAGAGCCATAAATCATTTTTCTAACGTGAGCTGTTCTTTGAGGCCTGGGTAAATCGGACTCTTTAATAACAAACAAATCCAGGTCACTATCTTCATTAGGGGTTCCATTGGCATATGAACCAAAAAGAATAATCTTCTCAGGATTGTATCCGGAAGCTATTTTATTAACTATCTCTGATATTTTATCCGTTCCAATCATTTCTTTTTGTTGCGAATATACAAAATTTTCAGTTGGAACCAGTCTCTGGCCTGGCGGTAACGGTTCAGTCCAGGTTTGCGGTGCGGGTTACGTGCGATTTCCTGTTTTTAATCTCTTTTGAATTCAGTTAAAACTATGAGAGTGAGAGTTATTCCTGCAGCAACAGGTATTCATCGCTGTTGGCAAATTCCCAGGTATTCAGAAAACCAAGTTTGATAATATTTATCATCTTTTCCCAGTTTATTTTAGACAGTTCATCCGAAGGCAAATGATAGTCGGGATGCATGGCTGCCATAAAATAAAAAATGGGAATATTTTCCTGCGCAAACGGTGCATGGTCACTTCCGCCGGCAGGCCTTTCCGATGCACGGTATGATAAATCGAGATTAATATCGAAATCCTCAATATGTTTTTTGGTCAGTTTTTCAATTCCGGCGTTGGCTTTGGTATAAGTCATCATGGCTTTGTTTTTCTGAGTATCGTCATTTGTGTCGCGGGCAATCATATCGTAATTCAGGTTTAAAACAATATTCATATCCTTCTTTACAGCCTCGCGAACAAAATACCTGGAGCCCCACAATCCTTTCTCTTCGCCTGTCCATGCAGCGAAAATTATTGATTTTTCGGGTTTCTTTCCGGTTGCTTTAAAAGCTTTGGCAATGCTCATAACTCCCACCGTTCCCGAGGCATTATCGTCGGCTCCGTTCCATATCCAGCCATTCCATTTTCCCACGTGGTCGTAATGTGCCCCCACCACAATAAACTCATCTTTATTTTCCCCTTCAATCATTCCCAAAACATTCCGTGCTTTAACAATTCGCGAATCAACAGTGGTTTTAAATGCCATTTGTTTTCCGGGAATTTCATGCGAAGCAGGTTTCATTTTTTCTTTTGCGTTTTCCTCAAATTTTTCAAAACTTATTGCTGTTCCTGAAATGAGCTCATTAGCCAGTCTTTTCGATACAGAAAAAACAGGAATATCAGAAGAAAGCGAATCACCGGGAAGTGTCATCCTGTAGTCATAATAAGTTGGAAAAGGTTCGTCGGCTTCGAAGTAATCGCCTTTAACCGGGTAGATTCTGTTTTGTGCCCACGAAGTTGAAGGGTCATTTTCAATATCAATCCGGATTACTGCCACAGCACCGGCTTTGCTCAAATTTTCAATTTTATTGCGTTCCAGCCCATATTGGGCATACCGGCCAACCGGGGCAAATTTTTCGAATGCAGCAGATGCGGAATCTTTATGCCCGGGGAAACCGTAAAGAATAAGGGCAACTTTTCCTTTCAAATCCAGTTTATTCAAATCATCATAATTTTCTTTTTCGTTTTTAAAACCATACCCGGCAAACATCAAACCTGCTTTACCCGAGCGCCCAACTGTTCCGGGAGTTACATAAAAATCTGATTTAAAATTAAAATCAACGGTACTTTCAGTATTGATACCGGTTGAAACTACCGAAAGAAATTGTTCTTCTCCCGGCGTGTATTCCAGCAGACTGAAATTTTGAAAAAAAGTTTTTTTTGTGGTTATTAGCTTTCCTTCCATTCTTTCTTTTCGGGAAGGAACAATATATTCCGTATCGCCAAAAGGTTCGATGCCGTAAATATTAAAAACCGATGCAATATAATCAGCCGCCAAATAAGCTCCTTTTGTACCCACTCCCCTGCCTTCGGTCCAGTCTGATGCCAAAAATTCAAGCTGGCCTTTTACCGCCGATTCAGAAATAGCATCAAGCCCTTTCTCCGCACCGGTTTGAGCTTCAGCTATAAACAAGGCAGAAAATAAAACTGCCGGTGTAAAAATGTATCTTAGGTATTTCATCGTTAAATTTATTGTTATTTAGATAATTCTGAATTCCTGTTTTATTTGAAGTGTAATAATACAAATATCTTTTTATTCAATTGAAAAAATCCGGTATTGTCAATAAAAATTTTAACAAATCCGGCAGAAAACCGAACCTTTTGTAAAACATATTTTTCAAATGGCTTTTGGTGTAACCTTATATAAAAATAAAAGTACAATAGATAAACTTTTGTTCAATAAAAATCAACTGCCATGGAATCAGATAAAACACTTAAAGTATGCGGCTCCATCACCAAAAAAGAATCACTGGCTTTAATAACCAGCAATATATTGGAGCACACCGTTGTAGCAGAGGCTGATATGCCTTACTCCAATTATTACGGGAGGGTCCCTGACAAACCTCAGCCCAATTCCATCTTTCTTTTTACCGAAAGGTTTTTCACATTGGAAGAGGCGTTGCGGCTGACTCAGCAAATTGATATTTGCGCCAAAAATGAAGTGAATACTGCCAGCGCTGTTTTTCTTCTGCATGGAAAACACATACCTGCCATTCGTATTAAAAAATTTCCCGATTATCAAAATCTGAAAATGCTGCAGGAATGTTATATCAAATTAGGAGTAAAATTTGCACTGAAAGTTCAACTTGAAAAAGAAGCAGTAGTAACCGTGAGTAAATGTTTTTACCTTGAAGATAAGGGGAATGGAATTTTTTACGACAAACAGGAAAAACATGAGGGTTACATTAATTTACCCAAACGCCCAAATCTGCCTGAATTTGAAGAATTAATGAATAAAGTAAGGAACAACAGCGATTGTTTGTTTTTTGATGCAGCCATTGGCGGGCTAATCATCGGCGGTCATGTTCAGGATATGATGCGCGTTTATTCAGAAAATCTTGATTTAAAAATGCTTAAAACCATTAAATCAGAAGTTTTGAAATGGATATAGAAAACGATTCAAGAGAAAAATACGCGTAACAGCATTGGAATAATATGAAAAAAGAAAAAAAGAATAACCAAATTACCATTAAAAAAGCATCGGGAGAAGAGGAATTATTTAAAGTTGAAAAGCTAAAAGAATCAATGCGCAATGCCGGAGCGGAAGAGAAAGTAATTGAGCAAGTTGCCGATGACATAAGCTCCTGGATTTACGATGGCGTTTCCACCCAAAAAATCTATGCCCGTGCATTTTCCATTCTTCGAAAAAAGAAAAAATTTGTAGCATCGCGGTATAAACTGAAAAAAGCTATTATGGAGCTTGGCCCAACAGGTTATCCTTTCGAACACCTTATTGGGAAAGTGATGGAATTAAAAGGTTATGCTGTTGAAGTAGGAAAAATCATACAAGGACAGTGTGTTTCGCATGAAGTAGATGTAGTTGCCACCAAAGGGAAAAAGCAATATTTTGTGGAATGTAAATACGGCCAAAGTCCCGGAAAAACAGTCAATGTGCAGGTTCCGCTATACATACGATCGCGGGTGGATGATATTGTGAACAAAAGAAAAAACTCAGACGATTTTGAGGGGTATGAGTTCGGTGGCTGGGTTGTAACCAACACCCGTTTTACCAGCGATGCAATTGACTATGGAAACTGCAGCGGATTAAACCTGTTAAGCTGGGATTATCCGTCAGGAAAAGGATTAAAAGACATCATCGATCAGGAAAAAATTTATCCGGTAACCGTATTGCACAACCTTACAAAAAATCAAAAGCAAAACCTGATGGAACGCGACATTGTTATTTGCCAGCAAATTATGGAAAAACAGGAGGTTCTCGATGAATTCCAGCTTTCCAAAAACCAGTTGAGGAATTTAATGGAGGAACTGGAAGATATTTTGTAAGCCTTTGCTTTTTGTAAAATTCAATCAACTTGCGTATTTTCGGGCATTAAACCAGGCAAAAACTTTTTCCATGTTATATGAAAACAATCAGCAGCTAAAGCTGGCCTTCAATTTTATTCATTACACCAACCAGAATTTATTTCTTACCGGGAAAGCAGGAACGGGAAAAACCACTTTTCTGAAAAATCTGAAGAAAATTTCGCCTAAGCGAATGGTTGTCGTGGCGCCGACGGGAGTGGCAGCCATTAACGCGGGCGGGGTAACCATTCACTCCTTTTTTCAACTTCCATTCGGGCCTCAGATTCCGCAAGGTACCATCAATCAGGGCTTCCCCGATAATCGTCCCGGAACAGGATATTCCGAACGAATCAACCGGTTCAGCAAAAACAAAATCAACCTCATCCGCAGTCTCGATTTGCTGGTCATCGACGAAATAAGCATGGTGCGGGTCGATGTGCTCGATGCCATCGATGCCACGCTGCGCCGCTTTAAAAACCGCTATCAGCCTTTTGGCGGCATACAATTGCTCATGATTGGCGACCTGCAGCAACTGGCGCCAGTCATAAAAGAGGATGAATGGAATATTCTGAAAAAATATTACGAAACCGGTTTTTTCTTCAGCAGCCATGCTCTGAAAAAATCGGATTTTGTGGGCATTGAACTGAAACACATTTACCGCCAGAGCGAACAGGAATTTATCGATTTGCTGAACAAAGTGCGCAACAATAAAATGAATGCTGCCGATTTGCAAATGCTTAACAACAGGTTTAAACCCGATTTCTCACCTGCCAACAACGAAGGTTACATTACGCTCACAACCCACAATTACCAGGCAAAACGCATTAACGAAGCACATTTGAAAAAAATGGACACCAAACTTTGCCGGTTTCAATGCACCGTGGAAGGCGATTTTCCGGAATATGCCTTCCCTGCCGAAGAAATTCTGCAAATTAAAACCGGCGCCCAGGTGATGTTTCTAAAAAATGATGCTTCCATTGAAAAAAGATATTACAACGGCAAAATCGGCAAAGTGGTCAACATCATCGACGAGCAGATTGAAGTGCTTTGTCCCGGCGACACCGACCCCATAACCGTTGAGCCTGATGTGTGGGAAAATTCGCGTTACAGCCTGAATGAATTCACCGGCGAAATCGAAGAAGAAGTGGTTGGAAAATTCATTCAATATCCGCTGAAGCTGGCGTGGGCCATCACCATTCATAAAAGCCAGGGACTCACATTTGAGAAGGCAATCATCGACGCCCGGCAGTCGTTTGCCCACGGACAGGTTTATGTGGCGCTCAGCCGTTGTAAAAGTTTGGACGGATTAGTGCTAAGCACACCTTTGAATTCCCAGAGCGTTATCAATGACAAAACCGTAATTGGGTTCACCAACCAGGTGGAGCAAAACCAGCCCGATGAAAAAGTACTGAAAAAACACCGGAAAACTTACGAACTTCAACTGCTGAACGAATTGTTCGATTTTAAACCGGTTGTTCGAACCATCTCCTGGCTTTTGAAAGTTTGGAATGAAAATGCGTCCTCACTTATGGGCAACCTACATACGGAGCTTCAAAATATTCTGAAACCGGTTCAGGCCGAAATGATCGATGTGGCTGAAAAGTTTAGTCCGCAAATGGAAAAACTGGCTGCGAATTACGGTTTTGCCGAAGAAAATGCCACTTTGCTGGAACGGCTGAAAAAAGCCGCAGAGTACTTTTTAACCAAACTGAAAGAACATCTGGAATTACCGCTGGAACATGCAGGTTTTGAAACCGACAACCGTGCCATCAGGAAACGAATTGCTGATTTGCTGGGGCAACTGGAAACCGAAATTACGGTCAAACGTGCCGGACTGGAATCCATTGCCGAAGGGTTTTCCATACAACGGTACCTGGAGGCACGCGCACTGGCATCCATTGAAAAACCTGCCGTTAAAGCCCGGAAACAGGCTGCATCGCTGAATGTTACCCATCCCGAATTTTACCGAAAACTGCTGGAATGGCGCGTAAATAAATCGCTGGAAACCGGCATGGACGAATCAAAAATTGTCCGGCAAAAAGTAATGCTGGAAATTGCGCAAATACTTCCTGCCACGGCTGTTGAACTAAAAGCGGTGAAAGGCATGGGAGGGAAAAAAATGGAACAGTTCGGTCAGGATATCCTGGCGCTTGTTCTGGAATTCAGAAGGGAAAAAGGAATGGACATTCCGCTGAACGCCAAACAGGAAGTGGAACTGGCCGGCCTCGACACCAAGGAAGTGAGCCTGGCGCTTTTTAAACAGGGACTAAAACCACCGGAAATTGCCAAAAAACGCACTCTGGCTGTTTCAACCATCGAAGGTCATCTGGCACATTTTGTGAACCGCGGAAAACTGGATATTTTCGACCTTATCGACCGCCAAAAATACGATACCATTGCCAAATGCCTGCGTGAAAAAGCCGAAACCGAAAACACCAGCGACGTTAAAAACAAACTGGGCGAAAGTTATTCTTACGGCGAAATAAGATTAGTAATGGCCGATTTATATAAGTAAAAAAGGCCGTTCAAACTTCCCAACCACAAAAAAACCGGATATTTTTAGTAGTGCATCCACATAAATATCGGATATTTTATATAGTCCACCCATAAAATTATCCGATATTTTGTATAGTCCATTGACAAAGGAGAGCTTTGGGAAAATATGGTTTTCAGGCAATTGATTGAAAAATACCCGATGGATTCAATACATTACTGGCTCACTTCATCAGGACAGGAAGTGGATTTCGTATTGCCAGGGATTGCTCAACCGAAAGCCATCGAAGCCAAATTCGATAAAGCGTTAATCAAAAAAAACAAATACCGGAAATTTGAGGAAACCTATCCCGGAATTCCACTGGAATTTGCATGGATGGTGCCTTTTAATGAAGATTTTTTCAGACTTGAGTCAATTTGTTAAAAAATACTTATAAAAACCGGTTCATTATTTTGGTTTAAAACAACAAAACCGATATTATTAATGCAATTAAAAATATCGGTTTCCTGCATTTTCAATTTTAATAAACATTGTTTTATTCAACTAATATTCAGATCAATGCAAATCAAAGAAACTATTGCTTCCGAAAAAGAGAGACTAAAAAAAATGCTCTCTCCCCAGGAACTGGCGCTGGGAGAAATTATTTTTAACAACGGACAGTGCCAATTGCTAACCCAGTCGGTTTCACAATTCGAATTGATTGTTAGCGATGAATCAAAAAATGAAGTGGCTGAATATAGCCTGGATATTGAGGAAGACGGGAGAATTATTCCTGTTCGTGGCAAAGAGGCGGCTGGTTGGGATAAATATGCCGTTGCCTGTCTGCTTCAGGTGGAAAATGAAATGCATTTGCTGAATCCAAAAGAGCACATCGAACACAAAAAATACACCCGGCAGGGAATGATAAAAAGGGTGTTGACCGAACGGCGCCAGAAAGCAGACAAAGCAGAGTACAGAATCAGGTGGGCCGATAACATTTACGGCGACCACCTCCTTACCAACGAAAAAGGCATAAAATACAAAGTGTTTTTGCGCGATTTTGAAAACGAAACCGGATACAGCGACAGTATGGACGCCCGGCTGAACAAACTGGGCACTACAAAACACATCATGTTCGCCTTCAGACAACTAAAAGAGAACAAGTCGCTTTACAGCCGGCTTAGCAAAACATACCCGTTTGTAGAGATTTTTTGCGATCCGCTGAACGATTACAAAATTACCTGGCACTATCCGCATACACTAGCGGTAGAAGAAAAATTGCTGATTTCAAGATACTTCAAAAACGCCTCTTACCTGGAAAACGAACAAATTACCACGATTCTAAAATTTATGGAAGAGGCTGCTGATTTTCCGCACATTCGCATCCGGCCCGAGGTAGTGGAGAAAATAGAAGCAGCTTTTGAAACGGAGATGCTTATCAGCCTTCGCGACCAGCACATTCCCGATTTTAGTATGATTAAAGCTGAATTGTATCCCTATCAAAAACAGGGGGTTGAATTTGCCCTTTTTCGAAAAAATGCCATCATTGCCGACGAAATGGGCCTTGGAAAAACCATCCAGGCCATTACAACTGCCATTCTAAAAAAGCACATCTTCGGTTTTTCAAAAACTTTGGTAGTTTGCCCGGCTTCGTTAAAAGAACAATGGAAAAAAGAGATTGAAAAATTTTCGGATGAAAAGGCTTTGGTGGTTCAGGGATTTCCCGATGAGCGGGCAGAACAGTACAAACAAGATGACATTTTCTTTTTTATTGTGAATTATGAAACCGTGCTTCGCGACCAGCGGGCCATCAACCGGGCAGGCATCGATTTTCTCATTCTCGACGAAGCGCAACGGGCAAAGAATTATGAAACAAAAACAGCCGCTTCGCTGAAACGCTTAGACGCTAAACACAAACTTGCCATTACCGGCACACCTATCGAAAACCGGCTCATAGATATTTTTTCGGTGATGGGAATTCTCGAGCCCGCATTCTTCGGGCCGCTTTGGGAGTTTTCGTACCAGCATTGCCTCTTCGACCCTGACCGGCACAACAAGATAAACGGCTATTACAACCTTCAAAAGTTGAATAAAAAGCTTGAAAAAGTATTATTGAGGCGCGAAAAACGGAAGGTATTAGACCAACTGCCCCATTTGCAACAACTCACCATTACGGTTGATTTGTCTCCTTTGCAGGCCGATTACCATGCTTCGTATGCACAGGGTCTGGCCTCCATTTTACGAAAAAAATTCCTTACGCCTTACGACATGCAAAAAATGCAACTGCTTCTGGCCAGCATGCGCATGGTGTGCGACTCAACTTTTTTGATTGACGACGAAACCAACGAATCGCCCAAGTTGGAGGAACTGGAACATATTCTTGTTGAAAAATTGGATGTTCCGAACAGAAACACAAAAATCATCATTTTCTCCGAGTGGGTGAAAGTGCATAAACTCATCGGTAAAATACTCCGCGACAACAACATCGGTTTTGTTGAGCTGAGTGGAAAAATCCCGGTGAAATCGCGGGGAGAACTCATCCGAAAATTTGAATCGAACCCGCAGTACAAAATATTTTTATCGACCGAAGCAGGCGGTTCGGGGTTGAACCTGCAAGTGGCCGACACGCTTATTAACTTTGAGTTGCCCTGGAACCCGGCGAAAAAGAACCAGCGCATCGGACGCATCGACCGGATTGGACAAAAAAGCAACAAGCTTACCATTTATAACTTCATCACCCGGAATTCCATCGAACAAAAAATTGCATCGGGACTGCTGGTAAAACAAAGTCTTTTCGACGGTGTGCTGGGCGATAATTCCAACACCAATTTTGTGGATTTCAGCACCAAGGGCCGTTCACAGTTCATTCAGCAACTGGAAGAATTTATTAACGAAACTGAACAACTGGAGCTACAGAACCAGGAATATCCGGGAGAGGTTGAAGAACCGGAAATGGAGAAGGAAACCATTGCCGAACCTATGCCGAAGGATGAGATTGATTTATCGGAAGACTCTTCCGACTCCGTTGAAGAACAGGATTCCGCCGCCGCTCAAACAGGCGGGAACGGGTCGTCCGGCGCCGGAACCCAGGTAGAAGAATTTGAAAAAGTAATGAACAACGGCATGCAGTTCTTGTCGGGGCTATTTAAAATGGCCACAGGCAAAGATATTGGCATGGAAAACCAGAAGATTGAAGTGAACAAAGAGACTGGGGAGGTAACGATGAAGTTTAAGTTGCCGGTTTAATACCCCAAATTCTCCCCTTTTTCCACTGCCGGCACTCCTTTTTCCATCCATTCGGGCATGGGTTCGCCTTTCAGGTAATGGTTGAAAAACTGGTACATCCGTTTGCTTAAATCCACGCGGTTAGCCCAGCTTGCGGCATTCAGGTTATGGGGTTCCCCATTGTAAGAAAGCATCCACACCGGTTTGTCAAGACGGCGCAATGCCACAAAATATTCAATGCCCTGGTACCACGGCACAGCGCCGTCGTCGTCGTTGTGCATCATCAGCAGCGGCGTATTCACTTTAGGTGCATAAAACAGGGGCGAGTTTTCGATGTAATGCAGCGGTTTTTCCCAAAGCGTGCCACCAATACGACTTTGGGTTTGTTCATACTGAAACATCCGGCTCATCCCCGTCTGCCAGCGAATTCCTCCGTAAGCGCTGGTCATGTTACTTACCGGTGCACCGGCCATGGCAGCCGCATACAAATCGGTTTGGGTAATCAGGTAGGCAATCTGGTAACCACCCCAGCTTTGTCCCTGCAAAGCCATTCTTTTTTCATCGATGTATGGAAATGTATTCGTCAGGTATTGGGTGCCGCTTACAATGGCATTGTAGGCACTCTGACCCGGATAGCCTTCTTTATAAGTGATATCGGGAACAAAAACAATGTAACCGTTACTGGTATAAAACGGCCTGTTTATGGTGGAACGACTTGGCGCCGGGTGCTGGTGACGAAAAAGGCCTTCCGAACTTCTTTCATAAAAATAAATAACCATTGGATATTTTTCCCCTGGATCAAGGTTTTCGGGAAAGTAAAGCAAACCTTGCAGTTTTTCCCCTGAAAATGATGTCCATTCCACCATTTGCACTTTTGGCCAGATGAAGTTCTCTTGCTGCGGATTGGCATTTGAAATTTGTTCTGACTTCATAAAATTCAAATCGCTGCACCACAAATCGGGAAATTCGCTCACGCTTTCCTTTGTCCAGATTAACTTGTCTGCATTTTTCGCCTTTTTAACTCCGCCAAATTGATTCTTTTCCATGGCCAGCAATTCCGGATCGGCAACAATGCCAAACCTGGTTTGAAAAAAACCTCCGGTCATGGTTTGCTCATCAAATGCACTGAGCAGCGCCGGCTCGTCAGATGGAATATGCTCCAAATCAGAATCAAGGTTTACGTAGCGAAGGCGGATTTGATTCCGGCGGCCATACGTATTTGTAATGTTTACAGGCACCCGCTCTCCGGCCGGGTCGAGTTTCCAGATGTCAAAGCGGTCGTAAATGTAAACAAACCGGTCGTCTTCGCTCCATCCGGCAATTCCGTAAGGACGCGGATCCATCGGCGTGTCATTCCGTTCGTCATAAAAATTTACCGGAAGAATTTTGGTGAGCGAAACAGCTTCAAGCCGGTTAATATCTGTTGAGCGGGTGTAAAAACTGCTGTCAGCCGGTTCGTACCAAACCACATATTTCCCCTGCGGCGAAATACGCACATACGACTGGCAGTCGGCAATTTCGCGCTTGATTCCCGATTTAACATCGATAACATAATAATCGCGGTTGCGGGTGCCGGTCCAGCTTGACTCACGCAGGTAGGGCAATTCGTTGTAGCCGAAAGCTAAATCGCCGTTTCCCTTTTCCAGGGTCGAAACATCTCTCACCTGCGGATCGGCCAGTTGGATAAAACGGTTTAAACCAATATGATAAACCGCCAGGTAAGTTCGCTTTTTTTCCCGGTCGGCTTCCACTTTTTGTTGCGGTTGAATTTTCAAATCCTGCCAGTTCCAGATGTCCAGTTTGGGTTTTTCTTCATCCAGAAGCGTGTCCTTTGGAGCAGGTTCAGGAGCTTTAGCCGTTCCGAAAAAAAGTTTGGTTCCGTCTTCAGAAAAATTCAAATTGCCGTTTTCACTGGGAGTCCAGCCTACAGGAATACCGCCTGTGTAACCGTCCACAATTTCCTCCGGAGTTTTATCCACTGTGCCCAGGTAAAGTGAATATACTTTTTCTTTGATGGTATCCTGCGAAAAAAGAAAGGCAAACCGACTGCCTGCTTCGTCGGAAGTCAGCTTTTTCAACCAGCCTTCTTCTGAATAAATTTTTGATGACTGCCCTGTTGAAGTATCAAATGCAAAAAGGGACGAAACGGTTCCGGTTGAATCTTTTAATTCCCTGCTAAAAAACAAAGACTCTCCTTTTTTGGCATAGCTCCAATCTGAAACATTGCGAAACATTAACGTATCGCCGGTTTCAACCTGAAACAAAACCAGGTCGTCGCCCTCCTGTTTTTCCTTTTTCTTTTTCGAATTGTTTTCCGTAGTATCTTTCGGAGCAGGTGCCGATTCAACTGTAAATGCAATCCAACGAGCATTTTCTTCCGGAATTTTAAAAGATTTCAGCTTTGGAAACTTTTTCACTTCGTTTCTGCCGAAAATCCGGATTCCGAGACTGTCTTTGGGGATATCTTCTTTTTTTACCTTATCCAGTTTTGCTTTTCGGATGCTATCTTCGGGCTGTTTAATGGAAAAAACAATAAAATTGTTATCGGGACTAAATTCTGCTTTATTGCCGCGTGGAATTGTATCGAAATCTGACTTTCCACTCTTCACAATCAGCATCCCGTCGCCTTTTTGCGGATTTTGCTCAAAAGCAATCCGGTTTCCGTCATTTGAAATAATTGGGTTATTCAGCGTATTCCAGCTTCCAAAATCATCGATTGAAATTGGTTTTTTTGCCGGCTCTTGTCCAAAAACACTCAAATAAACAAAACTTAATAACAGCAGTGCAATTCTCCTCATAACAATTCCCCTTTTCTGGATTTAAAATGAATCTCCAAATATAGTGGAATTTGAATTTTTCGCAACGGGAATTACAAAACAGGGCGTAAGATAAAACAAACGCTACCATGTATTGCGGTTGTTAGCTTTTACAGCTCTCCATCACCTTCTCAAACTCTGGCGGCACAGGCGAAACAAATTCCTTCCGGGATTGTGTTTCGGGATGGGTGAATTCCAGCGATGATGCATGGAGCAGCAGCCGGTTGATGCCGGTTTTTTCAGTAAGGATTTTATTCAGCGTAAAATCGCCGTGATGTGAGTCGCCCACAATATCGAACCGGTTTTTGGCAAAGTGCTGTCGAATCTGGTGCCAGCGTCCGGTTTCGGGAGTTATTTCCATCAGGCTCAACACAATGTTGGTCTTTTCTTTATATGAAATATCTGTTTCAACCGAACGCAGCGTTTTAAAATGCGTCAACGCCGGCTTTTTAAATTTCGACTTCTTTTTTACCAGCACCTTTTCATCGAATGTGCCCTCGCCCGGATTTCCCTGAACCACAGCCACATACTTTTTCGCCACCTCTTTGCGTTCAAACTGCAAAGTGAGTTCTTTCGCCATTTCCGGAGAAAACACAAGCACCATCACTCCGCTGGTTTTTGCATCGAGCCGGTGCACATTGTAAATCCATTTGCCGGTCACATCACCCAATAGTTTGGTCAGGTAAGGCGCATCGTGTGGCATAAAATCGTTTTTATGCACTGCCAATCCGAATGGTTTATCCACCACAATAATGTGTTCATCCTGATACAAAACCGGTATTTCAAAATTGTTTTCCACTGATATTTTTTAGGTTTTTGTTCCATGCGTTTTCCTATCTTTGTTCAACTGCAACATCGGAACATGGGCCAAAGATCAGAAAATATTGTCATACTGCTGCTTTCCGTAATGATTATAATTTCGTGCGGAGTAAATAACCGCAAAGAAGCAGAAGATATCATTCTTCATTTTGAACAAACTAATGTTTCTGACAAACGCGAGGCGATTTTCCATGTGGAAGCTGTGTTTCAAAAAGGAAAGGTTGTGTTGCAGGGAGAAACCGATAATGAAACCCTTAAAAATGAACTGTTAAACCAATTCCAGTCTTTTGAGATAGTTAATGAAATTTCACTTCTCCCCGACTCCACCGTTGGAGAAAAATTGTATGCGCTGGTGAATGTTTCTGCTGCCAACTTCAGGGCAAATCCACGGTATTCTTCGGAAATGGTTACCCAGGCATTGCTGGGAACTCCGGTTAAAATTCTGAAAAAACAAGGTAGCTGGCATTTGGTGCAAACACCCGATCGCTACATATCGTGGGCGCCATCGGGCGGAATTTTTCCGGTTACTGAAACCGAACTTCAAAACTGGCGGCAGACCGAACGGGTTATTTTCACAGGCTCGTTTGCACCTATTTTTGATACGGAAAGGATGGAAGATCCTGTCGGCGATGTAACCTTGGGCGGCATTCTGGAATTGCTGGAGCAGCGATGGAATTACGTCAAAGTGCGTTTTCCCGACGGACGGGAAGGTTTTGCCGCTCCACAAAACTGGGTTTCCTTTTCTGAATTCAGGGAATCTGCCCGGCCTGACTCCACTTCTGTTGTAAATTCAGCTCAAAAATTAAAAGGCCGTCCTTACCTGTGGGGCGGAACTTCGGCGCTTGCTATGGATTGCAGCGGTTTCACAAAAATGGTTTATTACATGCACGGAATTATTCTCGCCCGCGATGCATCGTTGCAGGTACGGCACGGACAACCAATAAATCCGGGCAATTCATTTGAAACCCTGCAACCCGGCGACCTGCTTTTCTTCGGGCAGAAAGCAAATGAGGAACAACCGGAACGAATTACCCATGTGGCCATTTCGATGGGAAAAACGGAGTATATTCACGCAGCCGGAAAAGTGGAGGAAAACAGTTTTAATCCCCGGAGTGAAATCTGGTCGGAATATCGAAAAAATACGTTCATTAGCGCCCGGCGGGTTATCGGTTCAGAGGGAACAGAAGGGATTTTGTGGGTGAAAGAGCATCCCTGGTACTGAAGAAGTTCAGAGTTTAAAGTTCAAAGTTTAAAGAAAATGGGTACAAACAGAAGAAATTTCATCAAAAATACGGTATTATTTACAGTGGGTGGTTTAGCGCTGCCCCGGTTAACTTATTCGAATATGAAAGGAAGATTTCCAACACCGGGTTTAAAACTGACGTTTGAACCCTACGATTTGCAGTTGAAACATGTGTTTACGCTGGCCAGCAGTTCCCGAACCACCACACCGGTTATGCTGACAAAAATCGAATGTGAAGGGTTTACCGGTTATGGTGAGGCCTCCATGCCGCCTTATTTGGGCGAAACACAAAAAACGGCGGCAAGGTTTTTAACGGCGCTTAACCTGACTCAGTTCACCGACCCGTTTCGTATGGAGGAAATTCTGGAATACGTGGATGAGGCAGCACCCGGAAACACGGCCGCCAAAGCCTCGGTTGACATAGCCCTGCACGATTTGGCGGGGAAAATCATGGGGCAGCCGTGGCATAAAATCTGGGGGTATTCACCGGAAAATACGCCCAATACCTCTTTCACTATTGGAATGGATGAACCGGATGTGGTGAAACAAAAAGTGGATGAAGCTGCACCCTACAAAATTCTGAAAGTTAAACTGGGCGGCCCCAACGACAAGGAGATGGTTGAAACCATCCGCTTGGCAACCGACAAACCGCTTTGTGTGGATGTAAACCAGGGTTGGGACAACAAAGAGGAAGCGCTTGAAATGGTGCACTGGCTGAAAGAAAAAGGCGTTGAATTTGTGGAGCAACCGTTGCCCAAAAACCGGAAAGACGACCACGCCTGGCTGACGGAACATTCGCCGCTGCCTATCATTGGTGACGAAGCCATTCAGCGGCTTTGCGATGTGCAGGAGGCTGTGGGTGTTTATTCGGGAATCAACATCAAACTGATGAAATGCACCGGCATGCGCGAAGCCCACAAAATGATAAACTTGGCTCAGGCAAACCACCTGCGGGTGATGATTGGCTGCATGACCGAAACTTCGTGCGCCATTTCAGCAGCCGCCCAGCTTGCACCCCAGGCCGAATGGGCCGATTTGGACGGTAATCTGCTCATATCCAACGACCCATACGAAGGAGTAAAAATTGTGAATGGGAAAATTACGCTGATAGACAGGCCGGGGATTGGAATTAGGGAGGTTTGATTTTTTATCAAATGAATATATCTTATTAATTCATAATCAATTTATTAAGATGAATCCAAAAGCAATTCGAATTTATCTGATTATTTTGGGGATTATAGGTTTAATCATGTTTGCAGGTCTTTTCATGCGAAGCCATAAAAGTTCCCAAAAATGGATTGACATGGAAATTACTGGCCAAATAAATGATTTTGTGCATATTGGAAAAGATGTTTTTATTCAACTTGACACTACCTGGTATTCTTTTAGTTATAATCGACTTTTTGATAGTTTTATTCCCAACGAGTGCACTTTAAGTAAAAATAAGGGTGATGATTTTTATTATATTATTTGCCCGGATTCTGAAATGCAGGTTTGGAGTGGAAGTGGTGGTATTGTAACAGATAAAATCTGGCTTAGAAGAATAGAAATTGCATTAAACAAAAAGAAGAAAAATCACTAAGGAACAAAGTTTTAATGAAAATTCCATTTATGGTTTTAGAACTTGCTTTGACCAGTTATCAATTTTTAGCCCGGGAATTCTTTTAAAATGATTTTCGTTATTCGTCACCAAAATCATCTCATTTTCAATTGCCACTCCTGCAATTAATAAATCAATATCATCAATAATTTTTCCTGATTGCCGGAGGGTAGAATACAATTCTGCAGAAATTCTCACTGAACTTTCTGATAAAGGTATCACCAAATTATCCATGAGAAAATCGTCGAAAATACGAAGTTGCTTTAATGCGTTTTTGGCCAGCAGACCACCTATAATCTCATAGTACGTAATTAAGCTTATCGAAATAGAATCATAACGTTGAAGATAGATTTCAAAATTTTCAACTACCGTTTTATCACCTTTAAAATAGTAAGAAAGTATATCTGTATCAATGAGCGCTCTAGTCATCAATTCTACTTCTGTTTTTTTGACGATTGTTAATCAACCTTTTCGTAAAATCATCTAAGATAGATTCATCCATATCTTCCCATGCTCCTGCAAAAGATAAAGTTCTGTTCTTCCTCACTGGTTCATGCTCAAGCTTTGAAATGTACTCATCCAAAGCTTTCAGTTTTTCTTTTGGAATTTTGCTAATTCGCTTTAAAATCTGATTTCGTCTTTGAATATAGGTAATCATACTTTTCTTTTTTTACAAATATAAAATGTCCAATCGGATAAAACAAAATAAGTGGATTTGTATTGTTATATTAAAATTGAACCAATAAAGCACACTGGTTGTTTTAATTCCACAATGAAAACAATTATTACCATATTATTTTTTGCTGTTGCCGTTTCTGCCTGCGGACAGGTTCAGGAAAAGGTAAAGGCTGAGGCGAAGTCAAAGGCTGAGGTAAAAAAAACAGGATTAAAGGAGGACGGAAAAATGAATGAATACAGGAAGTTAACCGATTTTGAAGAATACGTGATTATTCACAAAGGAACAGAACGCCCCTTTACCGGAGAATACAATAACCACAAAGGAAAAGGCACTTATGTGTGCAAACGTTGCGGAGCAGAATTATACAAATCGTCAGATAAATTTGAATCGAATTGCGGCTGGCCCAGCTTCGATGATGAAATTGAAGGGGCAGTAACCAAAACGCTTGATGCCGACGGGCACCGCACCGAAATCACCTGCAACAACTGCGGCGGGCACCTGGGCCACGTATTTTATGGCGAAGGGTTCACGCAAAAAGACACACGGCATTGCGTAAATTCCGTTTCGCTGGATTTTGTGCCGGCGGAGAAATAATCTTTTGCAATAAAAAACGCTAATACACAAAAGTCCACCAAATAATTATGGGTTGAAAATATTATTGAGCTGTTCGGTACCTTGAGATTTGTTATCAAAAATTAAATCACCCAAAAAAAAAATTAAGCAGATTAAATTTCTTCCTTAATTATGGTCAGGCCTTCCATAAAATATACTACATCTGCCTTTTCCTGAGCTTCCACAATAACCCGGTGAGCTTCTTCGGCTTCCTCATCGTGATTATGGTCAGCTTCCTCTGTGCCATGTTCCCGGGCAGGATTGTGTGCATCGGCTTCAGTTTTTACCTCTTTGAAAATTCCTGAAATGGTAAGGTCGCTGCCCATTTGTTCCTGACTAAAAGCGCCAATTTTTTCTCCGGCTTCCACCCGAATGTTAAAATCTTCATTGCTTCCCATCAAAAAGCACCGGCCACCACCCTGTTTACAAACGTGCATCACAGTACCTTTTACGGTTACTTCTTTACCAACCAAGTCGGCTGCATTGGCATAAAGTTCATCTACGGAGTAAACTAAAGCAGACTTTTCAGCCTCTCCTGATGTGTTTTCATTTTGATTTTTCTGATTTCCGCAGCTAAACAAGAATGCTGCAATTAAAGTGAAAAAGGCAATTCGTTTCATGTTTCAGCTATTTTTGGTTTTCAATTTCAAATATACATAATTGCAAAAAATAAAGGTACAATTATTCCGGCAATTGTCCACCACCAACCCCAGCGTCCTAAACCGCGTTTGCCTTTCAGCAGAAACAGCCCCGAAACTGCTACAAAAATCAGAATAACTGCCATCGCATCACTCACCCATTTCCATAAAGAGCCGATAGTGGCTTTATGCAACTTATTCATTTCAAAAATAATGGGTCTTCGCTGAAGGTAGTTCATCGTTCCTTCACCTGTTTCCGGATTGATAACTACTTCTCCGTTTTCTATAAAAACCTTGATATTTCCCTGATTGGTGATATAATGCTTCTTGAAAACTACATCATGGTCTAGTTCCGACAGGATATTTCTAAGCATTTTTTCATCAACATCGGTATCAGGTCCAATTTCGGTCTTAAAATCGACAAAATAAATTTTATAATCGGGATTAAAATCGTGCCGGTGGTTTAAAAAAATGCCCGACAGGGCATAAACAATTGTCATTCCTACAATAAAATATCCCAAATCACGATGCAATATTCTTAAAAGCCTGCGTATTTTCATTTCCTCAAGTTGCAAAAAAGTTAATTGTAAAATTTTCGATTTCAAAAATTGCAAGGCGCAAATATAAAATTTAACCTCAAATTAAACCATGTTAAAAAATAGAAAACAAAAGGAAATCAGTGAACCTGGGGAAAGAATAAGAAAAAAGCCCATTGCCAGTTGATGCAAATTTCATAACTTGTATAACTAAGTGCAATGAGCTCTGGTTTTATCACAACTTAGATGGATGCCACCGGGTATTGGCCCGGTGGCTTTTCATATTACGGGCACTTTTAATATCCCTGATTCATTTTATTTGCTCTAAAACAGAGCTTTAACTTCTATTTCGAATAAAATTCGTTAAGCGTAATCACATCGTCGGAACTGCAAACCGGGCACTTCGGATTTTTCTCTTTATAATCGTTAAAACTGGCCTGGCAGGAGTTGCATTTATACCAGTTTTCGTCAAAATAAATGTCTCCGCCTTTAAAAAGAATATCACGGCCTTCAACAAATGCAGTAGCCACTTTATTCCGGGCTTCTTCGTAAATGCGGGTAAGTGTTGGCCGGGAAACGTCCATGTGCACAGCCGCCTGTTCCTGGGTGAGATTTTGGTAATCAAGTAACCGGATGGCCTCGTATTCTTCAAGATGAAGAATGACTTCATTGGATTTACGGCCTCTAACACCATAAACCGACATACCTTTTATAACGGGGGGCATCTGAATTCTTCTGTTTCTTTTTCTTCTGGGCATATTAAATCGAATTAAGTTTACTCAATAAAAAATGATCGGCCAAAACCAAAGCGGCCATGGCTTCCACAATGGGCACGGCACGTGGCAATACGCACGGGTCGTGCCTTCCTTTAGGATTTATGGTAGTTTCGTTGCTGTTTTTATCAACTGTTTGTTGCTCTTTTAGCAAAGTTGCAATGGGTTTAAAAGCCACATTGAAGTAGATGTCTTCTCCGTTGGAGATACCTCCCTGAATACCACCGGAATGGTTGGTTTTTGTTCTTATCCCTTTTTCAGTTTGAATAAATACATCGTTGTGCTGCGAACCGGATAGATTGGTTCCTTCAAAACCGGAACCGTATTCAAATCCTTTCACGGCGTTAATGCCGAGCATGGCAAAACCGAGATCGGCATGAAGTTTATTAAAAACCGGCTCGCCCAAACCGGCAGGAACGCCTTTTACCACGCAGGTAATTACGCCACCAACAGTATCGCGATCTTTGGCGGCAGCCTCAATACGGGCAATCATTTTTTCGGCGGTTTCGGCATCGGGGCAGCGAACCAGATTATCTTCTGATTTTGAAAGATCAAGTTCAGTATAATGTTTCTGCAGTTTGATTTCGCCTACCTGCGAAACAAAAGCCTGTATGGAAACTCCCGGTTTTGCAAGCAATTGTTTTGCAATGGCCCCGGCCACTACACGTGCAATGGTTTCACGTGCAGAAGATCGTCCACCACCACGATGATCGCGGGTTC
The DNA here is from genome assembly GCA_019429205.1 of Mariniphaga sp. GTDB lineage: Bacteria > Bacteroidota > Bacteroidia > Bacteroidales > Prolixibacteraceae > Mariniphaga. Next base: position 36,523 of record JAHYIT010000014.1, read on the forward strand.
CGTATTTTTTTATGTAAGTATAATCGGCATGCGATGGGCGGAATACATCTTTTAAATCGTTGTAATCGCCCGAATGCTGATCCTTATTCCAGATGGCAAATGCAATGGGTGTTCCCTGGGTTTTTCCCTCAAAAATACCGGAAAGAAATTCAACCTGATCGGGTTCCTTACGCTGGGTAGTAATTTTTGACTGCCCTGGTTTCCGACGGGCCAAATCGTTCTGAATAAGTTCGATATCGAGTTCGAGCCCTGCAGGGCAACCGTCAATAATTCCACCGATTCCCCGTCCGTGGGATTCGCCGAAAGAAGTCAGCCTAAATATTTTTCCAAATGTATTCATAGTGAAAAAAACCCCGTTTTCTTTAATTTCCAACAAGAAAACGGGGTTAAATTAATTATTTTGAACTAATAATCAAAATCAATTTTAGCAACCACATCCGCATCCGCCGTGATTATGGTTGTGATGGTCGTCTCCGCATCCGTCGTCTCCACAACCACTGCTGTCACAACCACAGCCACCACCGGAAAGAATCCGGGCAAGTTCTTCGTCTGAGGCTTCACGTACTTCAAGTACTTTACCTGCAAAATACAAGTCTTCACCAGCAAGCGGATGGTTAAAATCCATTTTAATGTTTTCGTGGTTTATCCCAAGCACGAGGCCATTCAGTCGCTGACCGTTGCTGCTCATCATGGGCACAGTATTTCCAACAGCAATAAGTTCATCATCAAACTTACCATCCACCATAAAAACATTTTTTGGCAGATCAACAATGGCATCCTTGTTTATATCGCCATAAGCATCGTTTTTAGATAACCTGATTTCAAAAGGCTCTCCCTGCTTTAATCCGGCTAAATGTGATTCGAACTTGGGCAGCATTGTGCCTGCACCAAAAAGAAACTGTAATGGCTTGTCGTCTGTTGTCTGTTCAATAACCTCTCCCTGCTCATCGTCAATTCGTAAATCGTAGGTTAAAGTAACCATTGAATGTTTTGATATCTCCAGCATAATTTCTTGTTTTTTTAAATAAACTGCAAATTAACTGTTTTTACCGGACAGAACAAAATACCTTTGAGTCTTTTTATGTAGTTTTAAACAAAAATTCAAACAAAAAGATTGGTACTTTTCAAAAATCATTTACTTTTTTAAAACCTTGCGGGAAATTATTTCGCTACCAGCAGTTATCCTTAAAATATAAATACCTGATGGAAAGCTTCTTAAATCATAAAAAGTAAATTGTTCGTGCCGGTTTAAATTCTGTTGGATAACCTGAACACCGCGCGAATCAATAATAACTATTTTTTCTGCAGATTGCGGAATATTTGTAATGGTAAGAACATCAGCCACAGGATTAGGGTAAATATTCACTTCATCCCATTTTTCTGGAACCGGAATAAAAACCGGAACTGAAAAAATTACATTGAATGAATGCCACACCTTTTTTCCGTTTGAAGTACCGGAAATTATTATCACTGCTTGGCCGGTCATTCCGGGTGTTACATTCAATGCCAGCATGGTTATTTCCGGTTCATCCTGTTTTCCTCCTTTTACAACCGAACCTGTAAGCAGGTCAGAGTTGTCAATATATTCAAGTTTAATCTGAATTTCAGAATCGGGATTGTCCGGATCAGTAAAAACAGAATCCAAATCCACATAAAAAACTTCGTTTGATGTAAACTCATTGGTAATGGTTGGTACCGGCTCTTTAATAACGGGAGGTAAATCCTGATGATTAATTTTGTCAACACAAAAATAGGCCGGCGTATTCATTCCCCACGCACCAACATCGGAAGACGACAAACTGAACCTCAATGCTGAAATATGGCCAAGGGAGGCGAGATCAATCCATTCCCAGGAATCAAGAATATAATTTTCCTGATTGTTTTCAAACCGGTAATCGGCCAGATAATAATCCAGTGTACCGGTTGTATCGCCATTTTCTGAAATACCGGCAATGGTAACTTTAAACCAGTCGGGTTCGTTTCCGGTTTCGCCGCCAAATTTTTTGGAAAAATCGTCGCCGTATTTCATCGACCAGTAAGAATAGGTTGAATTGGCAATGTATAAACCTGAAACGGTGGCAGGTTCAAATTCAATTTCTGAATAGCCGGAAACATAAGAAACCGCATAAGCTGCGCTTTCCAATACCCCTTTGCCGGGAATGGCGCTGTACTGGTTTCCCCAACCGGGCGTTTGATTATCGGTTACTGAGGAGGCTGCAAAACCGCTCCAGGCCCCCCAGTCGGCATTGTAACTGTTTTTAAAATTAAATCCCCCGCTGGTAAAAAATCCCTTTCCATCGGACCCGTTGTAAAAACTTTCTTCATCCAGATTCAAATCTTCCATTCCGCCTTCAGCCAAAAGCGATGGAGATTCCGGGTCAGTTCCGTTAAAATCGTCCAAACAAAAATAGGCCGGTGTATTCATGCCCCAGGCACCGATGTCGGTAGATTCCAGATTGAAATTTAATGCAGTAACAACACCAAGCGTTTTCAAATCAAACCATTCCCATGTATTCACAATGTAATCCTCTTCTGAATTTTCAAACCTGAAATCGGCCAGAAAAAATTCAACTTGTGCCGTTTCATTCCCCCGGATATCAATCCCGGAAACAATCAGTTTAAAATAATCAGGATCAGTTCCGTCAATTCCACCGAACTTTTTTGAAAAGTCATCGCCATCCCGCATAGACAGGTAGGTATAAGTTGAATTGGTCACAAAAACGCCGGAAATTTCAGCCGGATTTTCCAATTCCATATACAACCCTCCCGAAACGAAAACCACAGCATAATTCTCCGAGTTATTCACTCCGCCGGCAGTTATGGCGCTGTATTGATTTTGCCATCCGGCGGTTACCGAATCCTTCATGTTTGAAACAGAAAAACCGCTCCAGCTTCCCCAATCGGCATTGTAATCGTTTGGGAACCGGAAACCGCCGCTGTAAAATCCTCCGGCGCCATCGGAACCGTTGTAAAACGAAGTGGTTTGTAACTCAACATTTTCAAATGTTGCAACGTTTTGGGCATTTGCAGAAAACAGGGCTGCCCACAGGCCCGCCATCAGGTAAAAATTCTTCATTGTAAAATTTTTTGTGGTGAAACAATTATTTTTTTACTGAAATAAAAAATCCGAGGGATTTATTCCAACTTTAAACGAATCTTTCAGCACGCCGCTTTGCGAATAACGATAAACCACTGCATCCTGAGTGTAGTCAATGGCATCGGCTATATAAATCTCGTTGTTTTCCTGATTCACAGCCAGGTGGTAAAACAGTTTTTCATCTTCCGGAATAAACGCCGAATCGGGAAGGTGACGGCTGTTTACGGCCATTTTGAAAATGCCTTTGTTCAGGTAATAAAGCGAATCGCCGGCTGCGCTCATTTCCAAACCCGACGAAAACATGCCTTCGCTGAACCGGTAAATCTGCTCCATGGTGCGTGTTTCCGGATCGATGCGAACCAGTGCTGAAGGATTTTCTTCAACTTCAACATTTGCGTAACTACCGCCGCAAAGCGCCCATATTTTCCCGTTCTTATCCACCCGCAAATCTTTAGGCTGCGCCGGAACTTCTATTTTGTCAATCAGTTGGTCGGTTTCAGTGTCAATCACCAGAATGTCTTCCCCGTTCACCCAATGGGAAACAAAAACATATTTACCAACCTGCACCATCTGTTCCGAAGTGTGCCCCTCCAAATCAATTGTTCCTGTAATTTCCAGCGTTTTTGGGTTGAAAATGGTGATGTGGCTGGCGTACAAATCGGAGATGTAAGCCTTGTTTTCCGAAACGAAATGAATGTAACGCGGCGAGGTAAGTCCTGTTATAATTCCTTCAAATTCAATCGTTCGGGAATTGGTTACCACAATTTTTCCTGAATTGTTGACCACGATAAACAACGAATTTCCATTCCTTGCCAGGGATTGAACCACATCGCCAAGCGGAGCATTGTTTCGCGTCTGAAACAAATGGTTGGTCACCTCTTTTTTATGGGGATGATAGAAGGAAAGCGAACCGTTTCCGTACATAAAATTTCCTTCGCAGGCAATAAAAATACCGTTTTCAGTATCGAGATCGAAAAAAACGGTTTCCACCGGTTCGTCGGTACAAGACCACGCCAGCGCCAGAAGAAATACTATTTTCAAAAAATGCTTCATGGTTTTCTGTATTTAAATGCTACCGACAACGTATAAAAACGCCCTGGCATGGGCCGCCACAAAATGCTTTGGTAATTCTGGCCGAACAGATTGTCAACCGTAAATTTCATATTGAACGAAACGTCATTCAAATCCACCCTTTTGTCCATTGCAATTTTGCTCAGAAAATAAGGATTGAGCACCTGCTCGAAAGGCGACTCATGGTTGCTCGATTTGGTGAACCGCTTCCCTACCCCGCTGAAATCGTACTTCAATGTAAATTTTTCCCAGGTAGTGCTGAAATAAAATGCCCCTTTGTGTTTCGGAATGTAAACCAGTTGTTTTCCCCGCGATTCGTCAACCGAACGGGCAGCATTCAGATTTGATGTGGCGGTGAATGCATAATTTCCTCCTGAATGAAACCGGAATTTTTTCCAGTCGAGCGCAGCGTTTAACTGGTATTCGACCCCCCGAGATAAAACATCCTTTACATTATTGGCTTCCCAGAAATAAGCGCCGCTGGCCGCGGGTTGCCACACAATCCAGTTTTCTATTTTCGACAAAAACCCGGTCAACTCATTCCTGAAAACCATTTGTCCGAATACAAAATCGCCAGCCAGGGAAAGGTCGCCGGTATAACCGTCTTCGGGTTGCAGATCCGGGTTTCCGCCCGGAAGCCAGTACAAATCATTTAGCGAAGGTTTGTGGTAATTCCGGGCCAGGTTTGAACGTAAAATCACCGGAAGGTTTCGTAAAACCTGCCATTCCAGGCCGGCAGAAGGAATCAGCGGAACAACCTGTTTGTCGTAATTTTCCGATCGCATTAAAATAAAGGCTGCAAATTGATCTGAAGGTTTGAAGTGTAAATTCAACAACAAGCTGGTTTCCCAACGGTCTTTTTTGTAACCACTTTCTGTTTGCTTATTCATGGATTCCACCAGGTGATAATTGGCATCGAAACTTACGGTAGCCCAAGTTTTCTCATCAAATTTTTTAAAAATGCGCAGGTGATTCAAAAAACTGGTTTCGGCGCTGCGGGAGTCTTCATTTACAAACTGAAAGGCCGGAGTTGCACGGAAATAATTAAGCCGGGTAGTATTTAAGCCGGTAAAAAACTGGTAGTTCAATCCATCGGAATACTTTTTCCAGTCGTATTGTGCCCTGAACTGCTCATCTTTTTGAAACTCTTCACGCTCGCTTCCCTGGTACGACATGAGTTGCGGCAGGTTCCGGTCGCTTTTTTGGAACCAGAACCGCAGACTGGAAACCTGATCGTTTAGATGCCGCAGGTAAAATTCCTGCAGGATGCCGGCTTTTCGGTAATCCGCATTTTTAAGCGTGTCCGACCTTTTGGGAATCACACCCGAATTGTAAAACGGAAAATCATTTTCGGAACCATCGTAAAACATTCGGGTTGACGATTGGAACTGCCTGCCGCCAAGCTGTACTTTGAAAAATCCTTTTCGCGAATGAAAAGAGCCTGTTTCCGCCAAACCCTCCAGTTTGAAGGAGGAATTCCAGTCGGGCGTGTTTTCCAGATGAATACTGCCGCCAAGGGCGCCACTGCCTTTGGTCATTGAACTTCCACCATGCAGCAGGTAAACTTCGTCGGTAAAAAACACCGGCAGCAGCGACAAATCGGCCATTCCGCGCATGGGCGAATTCAGGTTCATGCCGTTCCAAAGCACCTGCGTATGCGAGGCTGCCGTTCCCCGAAAACTGGCCGTTGCCGACGAACCCCGGCCATACGATTTGATAAACACCGGCGAATAATCTGAAAGCAACTCTGAAAGATCGGTGGTGAGAAAAGAAACCAGTTGCAGCGAATCGGGCCGGGTGATTTTCAGTCCTGCTTCTTCCACTTTTCGTTTGGCAAGCACCTGAATTTCTTTAATCCGAATGGTATCTGAAATACTTTGCCCTCCCGCAAAACCAGTCATCAGTCCAAAAAACAAAACCGATAAAATTTTTAATCGCCTCATTTTTTGATGATTTTGTGGGTTTCTGTCTTTTCACCATGAACCAACTTCAGGTAATAAAATCCCGAAGGCAACCAGGAAAGGTTAAGCCGCTGCAGGTTTGGGTTAATCTTCTTTTCAAAAAGAATTTGTCCTTCAGTTGTAATCAGTTTTAATTCAGAATATAAATTTCCTCCACTCTGAAATCCTTCGATTGACAATTCACTTTCAACCGGATTGGGATAAACCCGGAATGCTTTTTCGACTATGGGCGATATTCCGGTTGTTAATTTTTTGGAAATTAAAACCGCATCAACACCGGAGGAAACAACTATTGGAGGTTCAGGTTCGAGCACAAAAACTGCTTTTCCGGTATTGTCCGTGTAATACACATTTCCAGCAAAAATTTCAGCGTTGGACACCGGAACAAAACCAGTTTCCAACACTTCACCTTCTGAAAATGTACATTCCGATAGGCTTAGTTGCACTTCAATTTCATCACCTGCCACCGCTGAATCTAAACTGGCCAGCAACCGGGAATAGTTCCATGGCTCTGTAATATTGGAAACATGGTACAAAGCCACCGTGTCTCCATTGGAAATCTCTTTTTTATCAAAATCATTCAAAAAGTGCTCATTGTTCAGCCGCGCAATCCATACACGCGCAAAGGCTTCCGGTACGGTTTTTCCGCCCCAGCCATAATAAAACCACCCGTCATTTTCCGCCGAGTATAAATACAATCTTCCACCGGCTGCGTCATCATCCCTGAAAACGAAAGGAACATTTGCCTTTTGCAATCCTGCCGTCAGTGCGTGAAAGAGGGTTGGTTTTTCCAAACCGGAGTAATCGTTTTTTCGATCCTCCACAAAAGCATTTAAATCGCCCATTCCAATTTCAATCCATTGAAAAGGCAACAAATTTTCATCTTCGGTTTTCAAGGTAAAATAAATGCGAAATTTATCGTCAGGAGAATGCACTTTTACTGTCTGGCTTGTTTCAGTAGGAAAGCCCTCAACTGTAAAGTTTAAAATAACTTCTCCAGGCTGCAAAGCCACAAAATAAAATTTTCCGTCTTCCTGTATTAATGTTCCAACAGATGGATTGGATGAATTAAATTGCACGGGAATTTCCAGTCTTTCCTGTAAGTTATCAAAAACCTGAGCAGCTAATTCCAGTGTATCGCCAGGATAAACAGAGGAGAAATTTGTCAAAATCTGAATAAAATCAGGCCTCACAACTTTTAAAATAATTGTTTCTGTTTCGTTGTTTGCAGAAACAGCTATTTCTGCTTCCCCCAAACTTATCGGTTCCACCAGGCCTGTAGAATTTACTTCCAAAATCTGTTCAATTTGAGAAGAAAAAGAAATGACAACATCGGCTTTTCTGCCCTTTTCAAAATAAGCGGCTTCAATTTGCAACGAGTCTCCAACCAAAACTTTTGAAGGATGTGGATAAACAACCAATAGGTTTTCTTTTCCGGAAATGGCCGGATTAGGTTTTACTGGTTCCACCCAGGTCACATCGGTCGAAATTTCGCCCAGCCAGCCGGCGGTTGCCAGACTGCCCGAAACGATTTTTACAAAATGAACGGAATCCAGGATCATGTAATTTCCCAAACTGTCAACCGCCCAGGAAATGTCAATTGGATCGCCTCCTGCGCCTTCTATTTCCTTCGTATAAGGATTATCGGGAACAAACAACTCAACTCCCTGCTTCCGGGGATGGCTGTCAGCATAACCAAAAAGTGGCGGTTCAACTTTTATTTCCTGAACGTTTGAAAAATCAATTTCCGATTTGAGCAGCGTTCCCCGAAAAATTACCGAATCGCGGGGGTATTGCGGAAAATATTGTTGTGTTGGATAATATTCCTGAAGGTTAAAACTGTTTGCTGTTATCCGGCCTGTTTCTCCTGAATTGTCTCTCCAGAAAACATCCCTGCTATCTGTTTTGAAATAAGTGACTTCGTAATTCTGAATTGTTTTTGGATGAAAATGATGACTGCCGGCAATCTCGTACCAGGTATCGTCGGGCAGGCCGTTTTGGTTTTCATCCTGCATTACCCAAATTACACCGGGTTCCGACGAACCGGAAAAGGCATTCCCGAAAACGGTAAAATCAATCCCGTAAGGATTATCCGGATGATTGATGCAGGCTTCTTCAAATCCCAAAACAATGTAGCCGCCAAAACTGCCCAGCGAAACCAGGCTGCTGAAATTATCCGTCATTTTTTGTGCGGACTGCGGAGTTCCAATATTTTCGATATTGATGTGCTGGCCCGGCGCCGGTTTATACTCAATTAACCGGACAACAGTTTGCTGTGAATTTCCCCACAGCATGGCAAAAATAAATACAGTTAAAATCGTAATTTTTTTCATTCCCCTTTGTTTAGTTTAACACGGGGAAATAAAAAGTCAGGTAATGAAACCGACGCTTTTATTCCCGAAAGCTTTTTTGAAAATGGCAGGTCTTCTGGCTTACCCCAATTAGCGGCGGCCTTCCCGCCCCTCCCGATAGTTATCAGGACGGGACAGTGGCTAAGGATGTCGCCAACATGAAAGGTTTACAGCTGCGGGTACAGCTCCGGTTTTTCACCGGATTCCCTTTTGTAATAAACCATTTTCGCTGCAAAGGTAATAATTCGGAAACAAATTCCTATTTAGAATGTTTCTAAATAAATTTTTATATTTTTGCTGCAAACAAAAAATTAATAAAATGAAGATTGACAAAATCTTAATCACAGTAATTTTTTCAGGGTTAATTGTTCATTCTTTTGCACTCGATAATACTGATGCCGTAATCATAGGCCACGTGGTTTCAAGAGGTGAGCATATTCCTTTTGTAAATATTTATCTTGAGGACACAAATTACGGAACAACCACCGATGTTACCGGACACTACATGATGGTGGATTTACCCGAAGGTGAATTTGTTTTGGTAGCCAGAATGGTCGGTTACAAAATTCAAAAAAAACCGGTCACGCTGAAGGCCGGTGAAACCATTGAGGTTAATTTTGAACTGGAGGAAGATGTTCTGCGTGTGGGCGAGGTAGTTGTTACAGGCACCAAAACGTTTAAACGCCAAACCGAAAGTGCGGTTATTGTTAATGTACTCGATTCGAAAACCATAAAAAGTGTGGCCGCACAAACCGTTTCGGAAGCCCTGAATTTTCAGCCCGGGTTGCGCATGGAAGTGGATTGCCAAACCTGCAATTACACGCAATTGCGTATGAACGGACTCGGGGGCGCATACAGCCAGATACTTGTGAACAACAGGGCGGTTTTTAGTCCGTTAACCGGGCTTTACGGGCTGGAGCAATTGCCTTCGGAAATGGTTGAACGCATCGAAGTGGTTCGCGGCGGAGCGTCGGCTCTTTATGGTTCGAGCGCCATTGGCGGAACAGTGAATATAATTACACGGATGCCACAACGAAATTCGTATGAAATAACTTCCAACAATTCCGTAATTGAAGGCGGGGCAGCCGATTTTAACCTGAATGGCACACTCACTGCACTTTCGCAAAGACGAAATGCAGGAGTTGCGCTTTATACTTCTCACCGCCAGCGCGATTTATACGATCACAACGGAGATAATTTTTCTGAAATGCCCGCTCTGTCAAACAATTCGTTCGGTTTAAATTCTTTTTTTAAACTGGATGCCAACCAGGAGCTTCAGTTTAATTTTTCGAGCATGCACGAATACCGGTATGGTGGTGAAATGGTGGATGGTCCTGCATTTCTTGCCCGGCAGTCGGAAGAGCGCACCCACGATGTGCTGATGGGAGGCGCCGATTATGAAATCACCAGTGAAGATTACCGTACCTCGTTTGTTTTGTACACTGCCGGACAATACACCAAAAGAAAACACTTTACCGGAATTGTACCTGATAATCCGGCTGAATTGCAGGAATACAACAACAATCCGCCCTATGGCAATTCAGAAAATTACACCCTGCAGGTTGGAGCCCAACTGAACCATACGGTACAGGATTTTATAAAGGGAAACAACACTTTAACATTTGGGACGGAATATGTTGTGGATGACGTTTACGATGTAATTGAAACATACAATTATTTAATTGACCAGAATTCGAGGAATATTGGCGCTTTTGTTCAAAGCGACTGGGAAATTACCCGAAAGACTACATTGCTGGCTGGAATTCGGGCCGACAAACACAATTTTGTTGACAATTTAATTGTAAATCCCAGAATTTCCCTGCTTTTTAAACCCGATATAAATACGCAACTTCGCGCATCGTGGTCCACCGGATTCCGTGCGCCACAGGCTTTCGATGCCGATATGCACATAGCCTTTTCCGGTGGGGGAATTCAAACCATCAGCCTTGCTGATGACCTGAAAGAAGAACGCTCGCAAAGTTTGAGCGCATCCATGAACTGGGACAAACCCACAGAAAAACACATTTACGGATTCACTCTGGAAGGTTTTTACACCCGGCTAAACGATGCATTTATTTTGGAAGAAGTGGGCAGAGATGCCAATGGCAATTCGCTCATGGAAAAACGTAACGGCGGATTGAGCAATGTTTACGGCGCTACCTTTGAAGCACGGGCCAATTACAACCGCAATTTTCAGATAGAAGCCGGAATCACATGGCAAAAAAGCCAGTACGAAGAACAGGTTGAATGGTCGGAACAACAGCCGGGAGTAAAAGAATACCTGAGAACTCCGGATACATACGGTTATTACACCGTCACCTGGACGCCAGGAAACCGTTTCAGTGCGGCGTTGTCGGGAATTTACACCGGTACCATGCTGGTGCCACATTACGGATTGGCAAGTGACGCAGGCACCCCGGAACAGGATCTTCTTGATAACACTCCTGAATTTTTAGAAATGAACCTGAAACTGGGTTATATTTTTAACATGCGCCGTCTCGATTCATCCATAGAACTGTTTGGGGGAATCAGCAACATGTTGAATCATTTTCAGAACGATTTCGATACCGGAAAAAACCGTGACAGCGCTTACATTTACGGGCCTGCAAAACCGCGGACGTTTTTCCTGGGATTGCGGATTTTCAACTGATGGGTGGAGCGAATTCCGATTCGCTCATTCTTTGTCCGGATTCAACTTCGATTCGTAAAAAAAACAGCTTTTAAGTTTAGAAGGGAGATATGTATATTCGCCCTATTAGAAAATACGCGGTTTATTAACACTGATGCAGTGAAATCCGCCACTGAAACGATTTAAATCATAAGCCGAAACCGGAATAATCTTTTTTGAGGGAAAAACTTCCTGAAATATGCGGACAACTTCATTTTCTTTGGCTTGAAATGCTTTTCGATTCGAATCATCTGAAACATCAGTATAGGAAGGCAGGATAACCAGAGAATTGGTGACAATGAAATTCATATAGCTTGTAACTGCTGCCGTTTTTCTTTTTCCTTGCGGGGTGCGTTGTTCGAAAATTAATAATGGGGCGAAAGGCACTTGTATCACGTTAAGTTTATTTCCATCCTGGTCGGTTGATTCCACAAGAATCCGGTAATTTTCGTCGAGCCGTTTTTTGGCATCGGCCAAAATGGGATGGGAAATGGCTTCCTCTTCAGAAACACTGCTGATTAGTACAGTTTGCGCATCGGCAAACCGGCAAAATTCGTCCACATGCCCGTTAACGCCGTTCGGGTAAATATCCTGATAAATTGGCCCGGTAAACTGGCCGTCATCTTGAGGAATTCCCTGTTTGAGCCAGATAATCTTTTTCAGATGAAGAGCGTTTCTAAGTTCAGCCTCAATCATCTCCTTTGATTTTGGCTTGTTCTCAAGCAATTCATGCGATTCTACAAGAAGGACGGTACCTTTACCATTTACCTCCCGCGAGCCTCCGGTGCTGTTTAGGGAGACTTGGGTCAGCGGAATTTTTTGTTTTTCTGCAATCTGATCAACAAATTTCAGCCGACTTCTGAAATACAAAAAATTGACAAGCTTCATTTTTCCCCTGTTACTCACCAGATACACCGGCCCAAAATCCCTTAGCCAGGCATTTGCGGGTATCCAGTTTAATGGAAAAAAATCAATGTTTTCTAAGTTACTGTCATATTTTTCAAGAATCAGCTTAATATTCTCCTGGTTGGCGTTTTCTTTAATAAAAAGAGTAACCTTGTCTTTTTGTGAAATGATGCCGGCAAGTTTTGGAACGATTTCATAAAAATCGGTTGTCCATACAAAGCAGGTTGAGGCAGACGGTTCGAAATCGGCCGGATGATAATATAGTTTATCTTCGGACGAAGTGGTGCATGAACTTCCAGAAAAAATCTGAAGCATAGTGACCAACAATGAAACCCTGAAGATTATATTTCTCATCTTTAAAAATGAAATAAGGTTACTTAAATAATGGCTCATTTATGCTTATACAATGAAATCCCCCACTGAACCGGTTCAAATCTCCGGCAGGTAATCTAATGATTTCTTTTAAAGGAAAGGCATTTGAAAGAATGTTTTTTACCTGATCTTCTATGGCTGCCACTCTTTTCCGGTCTGATTTATTAACGCTTGAAACGTATGAAGGCATTATAACCATTGAGTTGGTTACAATAAAATTCATGTAGCTGGTAACCAATGTCATATATTTTAAAGTCTCTCCTTCAGGTCTTTCAAAAACAAGAAGGGGAGCAAAGGGAACTTTTATGATATTAAACTTATTTCCATCCTGATCGGATGAATTTACCAGAATTTCATAATTTTCATCCAGCCTATTTTTTGCCTCAGCAAATATCGGATGCTTTTTTGCTTCACTTTCCGTGACACTGCTAATAAGCACCGTTTTTCCATCAACAAAACGGCAAAATTCATCAACATGTCCATTTACCCCATTCGGATATATTTGGTCGAACAAAGGTCCTTCAAGTTCACTGTCATCCTGAGGAATCCCTTTTTTAAGCCAAATTACTTTTTTTATGTTCAGTGCTTCAAAATATGCTTTTTCAATTTCTGTAAGTGATCGGGATTTATTAACACTTAATTCATGTTGTTCACAAAGAATAAGGGTTCCTTTACCATTTGTCTCCCTTGATCCTCCTGAACTGTTCAATGCATTGTAATCATGCGGTACATTTAATTTACCTGCTAATTGTTCATTAAAAGATATACTTTTCCCAAAATAATTAAAGCTGATTATTTTCTTTTCACCCTTCCTGTTTCCAAGGTAAACTGGTCCGAAATCTCTAATCCAGGCATTTTGCGGCTTATTTTTTACCGTCACAATAGTGATATTATTTAAATTTCCTTCATGCTTTTCAAGAACCTGGTGAATTAAATTCATATCTTCACTTTCGTCAGCATATAAGGTAACTCTGTCTTTTTGTGAAATTATACCGGCTACCTGGGGAATGATCTCATAAAAATCTGTTGTCCAGATAAAACAGGTTGAAGCCGATGGTTCAAAATCTGCCGGATAATAAAACACATCTAAATTTTGCTGTCGGGAACATGAAAATATTATTGCCAATATTAATACCGGAATAATATTTCTTCTGAAACCTGCAAAATATTCCATGAAAAAATTCAGTTTACTTATTATAAATTTTTTCAGGCAATTTTAAGGCTCGTAAAACCAAAAATATTCCGGCCAAAACAAACGGAACACTCAGCCACTGTCCCATGTTCAATGACATGGTTGCTTCAAAAGCCTCCTGGTCTTCTTTTATATACTCGATAAAAAAGCGGGCGGCAAAAATCAAGATAAAAAACATACCCGTTAAAAGTCCTTCCTTGTATTTTGAACGGGTTCGCCAGTACATGTACATTAATATTCCGAACGAAATAAAATAGGCCAGCGCTTCATAAATTTGTGTAGGATGTTTTGCAACTGCTTCCCCGTTGCGTTCGAATATGAATCCCCAGGGAAGCGTTGTTTCAATTCCGTAAATTTCGGAATTCATCAAATTTCCCAAACGAATAAAACCTGCCACAAGTGCCGTAGGAACAACAATGCGGTCGATGGTCCAGAAAACATTGCGTTTGGTTATTAATTTTGAATGAATCATCAGCGCTAAAAAAATCCCAATAGCCCCTCCGTGGCTGGCCAGTCCGCCATGCCAAACCTTAAAAATTTCTGCCGGGTATTGAGAATAATACTCCCAACCGTAAAAGAAAACATGCCCCAAACGGGCGCCAACTATGGTTGCAATTATGATGTAAAAGAACAGGGAATCGATCCATTTTTGAGGTACTTTTTCCGATTTAAGCATCTTTTCGCCAATGTAATAACCGATTAAAAACCCGGAGGCAAAAAGCAGCCCATACCAGCGTACTGAGAGCGGGCCTAAATTAAATAACTCGGGATTGGCATTCCAGTGAATAAAATTTAAAAGGTGTATCATACTTTATTTTTTTATGCGCCTCTTCCGTGGCAGTGTTTGAATTTTTTTCCGCTTCCACAAGGACACGGATCGTTGCGTCCCACTTTTTTCTCTACCCTTACCGGCTGAGGTCTTGAACGTTCTCCGGTTTGAGTGTTTGCTCCTTCCATTGGATTTTCCACCCCGGGCATATCCGATTTTTGGGTTTTATAACGGCTCATATCGGTGCGTTTCCGCTCCTCGGCCTGCCTTACCTGATCGGGGCTCTGAATCGGAATGTGGCCTTTCATCAACGTGCCCACCACATCTTTATTCACCTTGCTCACCATAATTTTAAACAGGTTGAATGATTCGAATTTGTATATCAGAAGTGGATCTTTTTGTTCGTAAGAAGCATTCTGAACCGACTGTTTTAAATCGTCCATTTCACGAAGCTGCTCTTTCCATGCTTCGTCGATAGTATTCAACACTACCTGCTTTTGGTAAGATTTCACCAGCTCTTTTCCTTTGTTCAGGTAAGCTTTTTCAAGGTTGCATATAATCTGAAAAACCCTTTTCCCGTCAGAAATAGGAACAACTATATTTTTGTAAACCTGCGATTTGGTTTCATAAACATTTTTAATAACCGGAAAAGCCTGTTTTGAAATGGATTCTACCTTCCGGTTGTAACTGTCGATCATCTTTTGGAAAATCCGTTCTGTGCTTTCATTAACAGCAAGTTGCTTAAAATCCTCTTCCGAAACCGGCGATTCAATGGAAAGCAGCCGCAGCAATTCCATGTTAAAATCTTCAAACCGGTCGGAACCGTAATACTCATTTATGAGTTCTTCCACTGAATCATACATCATATTTAACAAGTCCACATCCAGCCGTTCGCCAAACAAGGCGTGCTTTCTTCGTTTGTAAATTACTTCGCGTTGAGAGTTCATAACATCGTCATATTCAAGAAGTCGTTTCCTTATTCCGAAGTTGTTTTCTTCCACTTTGCGCTGTGCCCGTTCAATTGATTTTGAAATCATGGAGTGCTGAATCACCTCTCCTTCTTTCAGGCCCAGGCGGTCCATCACACCGGAAATGCGGTCGGAACCAAACAGGCGCATTAAATCATCTTCGAGCGAAACATAAAACTGCGACGAACCGGGGTCACCCTGCCGTCCGGCCCGACCGCGCAACTGCCGGTCAACGCGCCGCGAATCGTGGCGTTCGGTACCTACAATGGCTAAACCGCCGGCCTTTTTCACTTCGGGCGCCAGTTTAATGTCGGTACCGCGGCCAGCCATGTTGGTTGCGATTGTAACACCGCCGACACGACCAGCTTCTGCAACAATCTCTGCCTCGCGGGCATGCAATTTGGCATTCAGCACGTTGTGTTTAATTCCACGAATTTTGAGCATCCGGCTCAATAATTCTGAAATTTCAACCGACGTTGTACCCACGAGTACCGGTCGTCCGGCTTTGTTCAGTTCCACAATTTCATCAATTACCGAATTGTATTTTTCCCGTTTGGTCTTGAAAACCAGGTCTTCCCTGTCGTCGCGGACAATGGGACGATTGGTGGGAATCACCACAACTTCCAGTTTGTAGATATCCCAGAATTCTCCGGCCTCGGTTTCAGCAGTACCTGTCATACCGGCCAGTTTATGATACATTCTGAAGTAATTCTGAAGCGTAATTGTAGCAAACGTCTGGGTTGCTGCTTCAACCTTTACTCTTTCTTTTGCTTCAATAGCCTGATGTAATCCATCGGAATAACGGCGCCCTTCCATAATGCGGCCAGTTTGCTCGTCCACAATTTTAACCTTATTATCAATCACTACATATTCCACATCTTTTTCGAACATGGTGTAGGCTTTGAATAACTGGTTTATGGTGTGAACTCTTTCCGATTTTACGGCGTAATCCTGCAGCAGTTTATCTTTCTTTTCCAGCAGCTCTTCGTGTGGCAGTCCGGCATTTTCAAGTTCTGCCATTGTTGTTCCCATGTCGGGCAGTACAAAAAAGTCGGGATCATCGAAACCTTCTGAAATCAGGTCAATCCCCTTATCAGTAAGTTCTACCGAGTTTTGTTTTTCCTCAATAACAAAAAAGAGCGGATCGGTTACAATATGCATATTCTTATTGTTATCCTGCATATAAAAATTCTCCGTTTTCGTCATCAGGTTTTTCATTCCTTCTTCGCTCAGGAATTTTATGATTGACTTATTTTTAGGTAATCCTTTATGAGCGCGAAGCAACAGCAAACCGCCTTCTTTCCTTTCTTCGTCGGTGGCATTTTCTTTTGTCAGCAACTTTTTGGCATCAATAAATATGTGATTAACCAATTCGCGCTGGGCTTTAAACAGTTTTTCCACATATCCTTTCAATTCTTCAAACTGCTGGTTTTCACCTTTGGGAACCGGTCCTGAAATAATTAATGGTGTACGGGCATCATCTATAAGTACCGAGTCCACCTCATCCACAATGGCGTAGTGATGTTTTCGCTGTACCAAATCTTCAGGATTGATAGACATGTTGTCGCGCAAATAATCAAACCCGAATTCATTGTTTGTTCCGTAAGTTATATCGGCATTGTAGGCTTTCCGCCGCGCTTCGGAGTTGGGCTGGTGTTTGTCGATGCAATCCACTGTTAACCCGTGAAATTCGAAAATAGGTCCCATCCATTCGGCATCACGTTTCGCCAGGTAGTCGTTCACCGTTACCAAATGCACACCACGCCCGGCCAGTGCATTCAAAAACACCGGTAATGTAGCCACCAGCGTTTTTCCTTCACCGGTTGCCATCTCGGCAATTTTACCCTGGTGAAGAACAACTCCGCCAATTAGCTGCACATCGTAATGTACCATATCCCAGGTAATTTCGCTACCTCCCGCCATCCAGCGGTTTTTCCACAAAGCTTTTTCGCCCTGTACCGAAATGCTGGCCCTGGTGGAGGCCAGGTCTTTATCGTAATCACGGGCAGAAACTTCCACTGTTTCGTTTTCGAAAAACCGGCGGGCAGTTTCTTTCACAATAGAAAATGCAATTGGAAGAATTTCATTTAAAACCGCTTCAATTTTTTCATCAATTGTTTCCTCAAGCTTATCAATTTGTTTGTAAATCTCTTCGCTATCCTGAATTTCAGCGTCTTCAGCCTTCTCCTTTAATGCGGCAATCTCATCCTCCTCCGGCTTAATCCGTTCACTTATTATTTGCCTCAATCTATCCGTTTCGTTGCGCAGCTCATCGTTTGAAAAATTAATTATTCGCTGGTACTCCAGTTTTATTTGTTCAACAATCGGATTAACTTCCTTTATATCTCTTTCCGATTTGTTTCCGAGAATTTTCCCGAGTATTTTGGTTACAAATGCCATACTGCAAATTTTTATGTTTTTTTAAAACAGATGCAAAGGTAATCAATTGTAAGGGCTTAATCAGAAAAAGCGGGCAAATATTTAACGAAAATAAGGTACTTTTGATCTTCCAAAAAGAAATGCTATGAAGGGAATTATTTTGATGCTTGTAATCTTTGCTTCTTTTAAACCGGTTTGGGCTCAGGCCCCGCAATCCGGAACAATGGCCGATTTTGTGGGAACAAATACAAATGTGGCAGCCTATGATAACAAGTACCTGGCCGACCTGTCGAAAAGCGTAAAATGGATAAGGGAATACCACAGTTGGGCCCATTACGAAGCAGCAAACGATTATTTTAAATGGGATAACATGACCACAACCCCGCACAATTACACCTGGCCCGATCACAATAGATTTATGGATGCCTGCAGGCAGCTCGGAATTCAGGTATTAATTGATGCGCTGAACAAACCCCAGTGGGCAGGTTCATCGCCGGTTCCGAATACTTCAGGTGATGGTTCACAGGCGGCAGATTATATGGAAAAACTTGATTTTATGGGCCAACTGGTAGCCCGGTATGGTTCGCAAAAACTGCCCGATTCGCTGTTGAAAACCGCCGATAAAGTTTCAGGGCTTAATTACATCAGGTATTTCGAAGATGAAAACGAACCTGATTACTGGTGGGAAACACCGCTTTGGCCGCCCGAACATTATGCTGTTTTCTGCAACGCCGTGCACGATGGCTTTGGGGTGGAAACAAGTGAACAATACCCGCTGTTGGGAATAAAGTCAGTTGACCCGAATGCCAGACATGTACTTGCCGGAATGGCCCTGGAAGATACAACTTACCTAAACCGGGTATTAAAAGCTTCAGGAGAACGAATACCATTTGATATTCTCAATGTGCACATGTATTGCACCGACCGGACGAAAGGCTATTCGCCCGAAAATGAAAAGTACGGGTTTGAAAAAGGGTTCGAAAACTTTTTTAGATGGAAAAACAACAATCTGCCCGAAATGCCAATATGGATTACTGAATTTGGCTGGGATACCTACAAATCGTCCGACAACAAACATTCCTACATCTGGGCGCCCTTCGAACAGCAGGCCAATTACCTGTTGCGATCTTATTTTATCCTGATGAAAATGGGTTTTGAAAAAGCTTTTATGTTTATGGCTGCCGACGGGAACAGTCAGAATGTGCTTCAATACTCGTCAAGCGGGTTGTTTACTGATAAAAACAGCGGTCACGGGAAAAAAGTTTCTTATTATTATATGGCCACCCTGCAAAATATACTGGGAAATTATTCCCTGAAGGATATTCCTGCATACGCCCTGAAAACCGGTGAAAATGAGGTGTATTGTTTTCGATTTGAAAATCCGGTTGAGTCGGACACCATTTATGTTTTCTGGGCCAGAAAAACAGGTTCCGGCGGAGATTCCGGAATTTCAGTCAGTTATTCCTTCGATTTGGGATTTACACCCCAAAAGGTTTATTCCGTACTTCCGAAAAATCTTGATGAAAATGGCGACACGGTTGAAATAGAGGCTGTGGGAAGCAAAATTAACCTCACTTTAACGGAAACGCCTCAGTTTGTTGTTGTTTCCGAAATGAAATCCGGATCATCATCCGGCAAACAAAACCCCGGCACAAAGCTTAAAGTGGAATACAACTCATTGCAAAAAGGGCCAACTGTTTCCGTTTTTAACGAGGTTAATGAACCGGTTAATTTATCGGTTTTCTCAGTGAATGGAAAACGGGAAAAAATTCTTCTCAAAAACAGCTACTTAACCGGGCAAATCAATATCAACCCGGGAGAAGACCTGGCGCCGGGTATTTATTTTATTGTATTGGAAACCGGCAAAAAAAGATACATTGAAAAAGCAATTATTCATTAAACTCTAAATTTACAAACAAATCCTTCACTAATAAAGAAATACGTGTCATTTCCTCTTGAAATGCCATTGTTTTATGCCTGCCAAAAACAAAATCATACGAAAAATTGCAATATTTATTATATAGTTGAAAGAATTATTGTACTTTTAACGTGAACATTTTAATGGGTATTCGCAAATAATCTTCATATTTGCTACAATGAAATAACTAAAAAATAACAATTGTTTTTTTACATTATTATTCACATTTAAATTTTAATTACTATGAAATTAAAACTTCTACTTTTTCTGATGATGTTAACCGGCATGCTTTACGCACAAGAACCTTATCGCAATCTGATTATTTCAGAAGCGCGGATGGATGGTCAGCGAAGCATCCATGTGGAATTAACCAACATGGGCAACCAGGAGGTTAACCTAAGCGAATTCAAATTCGCATTGATGCGTCCCTGGATTCCGGAACCAATCCTTGATGTATGGAATGATCCTTGGGTACCGGAAGGTAATCGTATGTTCATGCTTCCTGACAGGGTATTAAGTCCTGGAGAATCATTTGTTTTAACAACTGCGGTTGATTTCGAACCAAAACAGTATTACAATCGGGTTGATGGTTTTGAAGGAGGACAACGTCCAAAACAAATCGACATTTACGACCTGGCAGATTTTCTGATTCACATTGCAGAACCTAAAGGAACAAGGAATGTTGACGACAGTGTAACAGTTTCTGACCGGTATGGGGATAATTACCAGTGGGTATTTGAAACATGGTCAGGCCGCGGATGTTTTATGATTGAACACCATTTTGCCGAAGGTGACTCTGCCGTTATTGACCAGGTTGGCGGTGTATTTGATAATAATGGCCGCAACTTCTCAAATGACGGCTACGATGTGGCAGGTGTTGCCAAAGCAACCGGAAACTCCCTGCTCGTGCGCAAATTCAGTGTTAAAACCGGAAACCTCGACTTTGCCAACGCCCGTGGAGTGGGCGAAGCAGACTCCGAATGGATGCCTATTCAGCGTTTAGAAGGTTATAACAACTGGCGTGATTTATGGTGGACGGTAGGCAACCATGGCGCTTATGTGCTGGATGAAAATACACTGGAGTCGGACGTGATTGATGTGGATTTTGCCAATAAAACGCTGACAGTGCCATGGGGAGTTCGCAGGCTGGACGATGTCATGCGCCAAATGGAAAAAAAACCGGGAATCGCGTGGAATTATCACCTCAGCCCGAGTTTTGAAGATTCACTTTATTATTCTGCCCGCACAGGAGACCAAATCACTATTTATGTTCTGGGAAATACACTTCAAACAGAAACATTTGATATTGTTGTATCAGAACCAACTTCAGACGCTAACATAGTGGTTCCCAAGGCAAGGGTTAATATAGGTTCAGTATGGAACAACGGACCGGTAAGAACCAACACCCAGGCAGGAATTGACGGGATAGACTGGCCAAGGGTAACCAAACATACACATGGCACCGATACGATTACAGGTACATGGCACGGCCTTCCGTTTGCGATGAGAACTGATACCTTGATGAAATACCTGGAAAAACCGGCCAATGCCACCTGGGAATTTGTCTGGGTTGACGGCGTTGCCCGTCCCGACCTGAAAAACGGGGACAAATTAAAGGTAACTGCACAAAATGGTTCAGTTAAGGAATATTTTATCCAGGTACGTCCTTACGGACCAAGCCACAATGGATTTCTTGCATCCATTACCTGGCCTGATATGCCAAATCATAATAAACCGTATTACACTGTTTTGGGTTGGAAGGGAGATACCATTGCCGGATTTAACGCTACCACGTACAATTACCGTATGCCGGTACCTGCCGATTACAGTGGAATTCCTGCATTGATTGCCAAAACCCAGGCTCTGAATGCCAAAGTGGAGGTAAAAAAAGCCGTTTCACTGGCCGGAACTGTACAGGACAGGACAATTTCCTTTACTGTAATAGCAGAAGATGACAGTGTTACCAATACTTACAATGTAGAACTGGTTAAAGAAAAAGATCCTGCAAAATTACAGCCCTATTTTGCTGAACCTTTCCTGGCAGAATATATTTACTGGGATCAATGGAGCAACAGTTTTGCCGAAATTGCCAACCCGGGCAACCAGCCGCTCGATTTAAGCAATTACATGATTGCCATGAACTGGACCACTAATCCTGCGGACCTTATCACATGGTACATGGCAGAAGATGACTGGAACAACCGGTATGTTAAATATGTTCCCGGTTATAAATGGGTAGATCAAACGCAATGGGCGGTAACACCCGGAATTTTGGTTCAGGATTTGAGCGTAAACCCGATAATTCAGCCCGGTGATGTATTCTGTCTGGGTGCCATTGCAACTGATGGTCAAATTGCACCATCCTGGATGCCGGATTATGTGTGGCCCGTTCCCGCCCAGTTGGATGTTCAGTTCCTGAATTACGATGGAAATAAATCCTACAGAAATCCATGGGGTGAATATGTAAATCCAGATGGTACAGCTATCCGTCACTGGCAGGGTGCAAGTTTATACATGTGGAAAATTTTGAATGATTCCATCAAACTTGGGCTTAAACCTGCTAACGATCCTCTTGATTTTGAACTGATTGAAACCTGGAGTATGGAAGATGGTTCAGACTGGGTTGTGGGTGGTTTAACAGCTCAAATGATTACCAACTGGATGCGTAAGCCTGATATTTACCAGGGAAACACCGGCTTTGGTGAAGCAGGATCATTTGGCACCAATCCCGACGATTCAGAATGGACATGGACGAACCGTGCATACTGGCAGGCACGGAATGCAGGATGGCCATTGGAAGTCTTGAATATTGGAAACGATTTGGGTCAGCATTTTATGTATGAACCAACCCATTACAAATCAACTGTAACATCAGTTGTTTACAAAGTGAGCGAAGGCTATTCCATGGACGAGGATATCAGGGGAATGACACCCGGAACCACCGTTGGAACCTTCCTGAGCAACCTGAACAAAGCCAACGAAAATCAAACGCTGACTGTATTGTCAGGCGATACCGAACTGGGTATGGATGATATGCTTAGCCTGAATGATGTGCTCATTGTATTGTCAGCCGACAGTGTCAATACAACCCAGTATATACTTGATGTAAACGAAGAAGGCCTGAGTTCCAATGCAGTGCTGACTTCAACATTGTACACCATTGAAATTGAAAGCGAACCTAAAAGCGCATCAGCCACGGCTGAAGATGGTTCAGGTTACATTACCGGGTTTGAATACGGTACCCAGTTGCGTACAGTTTTGAACAACGTTACGGTTCCCGCGGGTGCAACCCTGAGCATTGTTGATGGCGAAGGCGCTTATGTATCCCTGAGAAGGTTGAACTTTGACACAGCCTATGTGAACGTAACCGTTAATGCCAACACCTACTTCGATGTAGTGGCAGAAAACGGTGTCACACGAATCGTTTACCAGTTGCAGCCCCGCTCTTCTGCAAACGATGCATTTATCCTTTCAGATGTTTACGCGGTTTCGCAAAGTGAAAACCTGGTGAATTATGTGCCACGGGGAACGAATGTTAATGCCTTCATTGGCAATATTATTCCTTCTTTTGGAGCTACAGTTAAGCTGGTTGACAAAATGGGATTTGAAAGAACAGAAGGCACTCTCTACGAGGATGACAAAGTGGTGGTAACATCACCAAACGGATTGGTAACCAGGGTTTATCACCTGTCGATGTTGCGCACACAATACATTCTTGAAACCACTTACCTGGCGTACGTTTTGTCGAACATCTACAATGTTGATCAGGTGAATTACCAGATTACCGGTGTTCCGGGAAACACAACCGTAACTGATTTCTATTCCCGCATTACTCCATCATGGGGTGCAACAGCTGTGGTTGTTAATGCAAACGGAAACGAAAAAACATCGGGCGACATTAATGCTGGCGATATGGTTAAAGTTACTTCTGCCGACGGAAAAATAGAAGTAATGTATCAGTTAGGTGTAACTTCTGCATTTGAGGTAAACAAAAATCAGATTGAAATCTATCCAAATCCAACCAGCGGAAAACTGAATGTCAGCGGAGTAGAAAAAGGCAACCGCATTCAGGTTTACAATGCCAGCGGTGCAATGGTTCGCGACATGAAAGTTCAGAGCAGTCTGGAAGTTCTGTCACTGGACAATCAGCCGGCAGGTATGTTCCTGATTGTAATCAGCAAAAACGACCAGTTACTTGGTCGCTACAAAGCAATCAAAAATTAATACTTAAAGTTTAAATGTGATTAAAGAGCCTGGTTTCCAGGCTCTTTTTTTATGGACTAAAAATTTATAGCCATTTTTTTAAAATTGAAGTTTCGCTAATCCGAACCTACTTAAAAATATATTTTTAGTTTTGTATAAAAATATTAGTTTACAAGATGTTGAGGGAATTCTGAAACAAATAATTCAAAAAACCAAATCATGAAGAAATTCGCCAGGTATATAGAAAAAGGTATTATTTATGTCCTCATTGTTATGATGTCCTTAATCCTGGTTCTGGCCACCGTTGAACTGGGATATTATCTTGTCAGAAATATACTTCAGGCCGATTACCTGATTATGGACCTTAACGACCTGATGGATCTCTTCGGCGTATTTTTGCTGGTATTAATTGGAATTGAATTGCTCGATACGATAAAGGTTTATTTGAAACAAAACCAGGTACATGTTGAACTCATAAAAAAGGCCGGCCTGATGTTATGCAACTACGACGATGATAAAAACACGCCCAGTCCAGAACCCCCGGAAAAGATTAATACTCTGTAATTCAGATTTTGAATAGAAAAATGTAGAGATGTTTTTGAAACCTTTCCTGTTTTAAAAAGTAGAATACTTGCATAGCGAAAATGTAATTCAGAATTATTAACGGATTAAAATTTAATGCCATGCCAGCAAAAAAATTAAAAACATTTCTTGATGAAAACAACATCAGGTATGTAACCGTAAAACACTCCAACGCCTATACGGCGCAGGAAGTGGCTTCTTCTGCCCATGTTTCAGGAAAAGAATTTGCCAAAACAGTAATGATTAAAATCGATGAAAAAATGGCGATGGCCGTTCTTCCTGCTTCTTACCAGGTAGATTTTGAGCAGCTTAAAAAATTTCTTGGTTCAAAAAAAATTGGCCTGGCAAATGAAGCTGAGTTTAAGTACCATTTTCCTGATTGTGAAGTGGGCGCTATGCCACCTTTTGGAAATTTATACGACATGGAAGTATTTGTTGCCGAAGTGCTGAAAAAAAACGAAGAAATTGCATTTAATGCCGGAACACATACAGAGTTGATAAAACTCAAATATGAAGATTTTGAAAAGGTTGTAAAACCAAAAGTTTTTAAGTTTTCGTGGAAAACAGTTTCGTTGCCTAAAGATCCTTCTGAGCGGTGGCATGATGATCTTTAATTTTTATTTCAGAAAAAAAGAAAAAATGGCAGGCCTGTAAGCCGGGTTCTGTATCCCTCCGTCAGCCGACGGAGAAACCTTTATCATTTATCTGGCCCTGACATCACTGTCAGAATCGCTGCAGCCTACCCCTCCTGACATCCGGTGTGCATCCGGAAACAAAGCGGACAACTTCGCTGCGCTGCAACAGCCGCGCAATCAGGATATATTTGGCTTTGCAACCCGTGAGGCGTACGGCTGATTGTGTTGCCACAACCACCGGTGGGCTTTTACCCCACCTTTTCACCCGTACCCCGAGTACTCGGGGTGGTTATTTTCTGTTACGCTACTATCCCCTTTCAAAGATCTTCCCGTTAGGAAGCACGGCGCCCTGCGTTGCCCGGACTTTCCTCCCCGATAGCTATCGGGGCGATAAAGCAGCCTGCCGGTGCAAAAGTAATACTTTTAGTTTCAAGTTGAAAATTTAAAGTTCAAAGTGTATCAAGGATAATCTTTAATCTTTAAACTTTAAACCTTAAACTTTGAACTTTAAACTTTAAACTACCTTCCCCTGATTATCACCATGGTTGCGCCATATCCATATTCTTTAAATGAAGCATCCTGAAAAATATATTTTGGAAATTTCAATTTAAGCAATTTGGCAATTTCCTGTTTTAACACGCCCTGCCCTACTCCATGAATAAATACAATCCTTTTGGTTCCTGATTCAATGGCTTGCCGCATTTCACGTTCCACTTTTTCCATCTGAAGGTCGAGGATTTCTTTATTGGTAAGGCCGGCAGTATTTTCAATCAGTTCATGAATATGCAAATCGACTTCAACTATTTCCGGCTGAACCGGCTTTTTGAGATTTAATTTCGGCTGCTGCCTCTCCTTGGATTTAATAACCTTTCGTAAATCGTCTTCCGTCATCTTATCAATTTCAGTAGTCAAAATGTTTTCTGAAATCTGGTAAACAAGAGCATTTTGATGAAAGAAATCGTTGGGCTGAAAACTTTTTTCCTTGTAAAATTTAACCGGGTTTACCTTAAACTTTTTGGTTATTGAAGGTTGAATTTCCCGTTCGCCATCTCGAAAATAAATCAGTTGAAAACTGTATTCCGGTAAATCAGAAAGATCGTTTTGGTCAATTACTTCAAGTTCCATATCAGAATTGGGTGGAACTTCGCCATGAAAAACCGATTCATATTTTCCATCTTTTAAATGTGCATAATGAAAAAGTACTGTAAAGTTACTGTCGTTCACCAAAATCAATTCGATATCACCAGCCAGCGGATTTTTTGCATCTGCCGGCACAAAACAAAAATAAAAATCGGGTGAATCTTTTCCTGCCACCATTTTTCCTTTTGGTTTTTCTTCCTGAACTTGTTGCTGAACAGTTTCAACAACTGCCTTTACAACCGGAGTTGCGCCTTTATTCAGCGCAGGATCATCCACATTAATAAGCTTTGCAAGTGGGTATGGCACTTCAAAACCATCCTCATTTTCAACCTGAACCATATTTTTTCCGAGAAATCCGGTGACAATTCCTCCGCCCACATCGTTCAGAAATTTAACTTTGTCGCCAATTTTTATCATTTTTCCAAATTTTTCACAAAAGTACTATTTTTTATCCATCAGAATTTTGGGTTATTTTTGCAGGGATGTACGACAAATTCCATATTTCTATTCGCTTTCGGAAAAACGAATCTTTTACACCGTGGCTTCAGCCCGGTGAACAGAGATATCAAAAACAAAAGGGCTTTAGCCATTAAGAAATTTAAATGCTAAAGCCGGAAAAGACTCCGAAAAGGTTAATCACCGGGCTAAAGCGC